>NZ_MTEG01000119.1:0-522 GCF_002108615.1 Klebsiella sp. YJ | reverse complement strand
TACAGTGATTGTAGAGACTTGCGGCTGCCATGAAAATTGATAGGCGAAACCCCTCTTGATCTGAGGTCTCGATAAAACTACTGTATATAAAAACAGTGTGCGCCGGGAGACCGGTAGAGATCAAGGGGTGAAAGTCCCCGACCATTGAAGGACCAGCAATCCACAAGGTCCCCGAGTCATGCGTTGCATACCGCGAGGTATGGGGCGAAGCGTTGACAGGGGTGTTGACAGGCCAGCCATTGAGCCACGAAATCTATATTAAATTACCGGGTGCCGACGTTGTACTGTTAACGGAAGGCAACATCATAGGGTGCGATACTGCGAGTGCCACATGGACCCGGCGGGGTCTGAGACCCTGGCATGTCAATACGATCTCTACGCGGGAACCGGGAGATCTCCCCTCTGACCATCTGCCAGTGTCGGAGATGGCCCGCACCGGGAAGACGAGGAGTCATAGCCGGTGATGTACGGAGAGGAGAAGTCGGACTCGCTCATAGTAGCGGCGAAGCAGGCGAACAACCC
>NZ_MTEG01000118.1:0-524 GCF_002108615.1 Klebsiella sp. YJ | reverse complement strand
GCACGGTCTCATTGCGGCTGTGTCGGTCCTGATTATTGCCTGTCCCTGCGCGCTGGGGCTGGCCACGCCGATGTCGATAATGGTGGGGGTGGGCAAAGGAGCCCAGGCCGGGGTGTTAATTAAGAATGCCGAAGCCCTTGAGCGTCTTGAAAAAGTGGACACGCTGGTTGTCGACAAAACAGGCACGCTCACGGAAGGTTCGCCGACGGTGACAGGGATTATCAGTCTCAATCCGGGTGGGGAAACATCTCTTTTGCGTGTAACGGCCGCAGTGGAAAAAGGCTCGCAGCATCCGCTGGGTATGGCAGTAGTTAAAGCAGCACAGGAAAAGGGGATCGCAATACCCGCAGTCACTCATTTCAATGCGCCGTCGGGTAAAGGTGTCTCAGGCGATGTCGAAGGTCAACGGGTTGTTATTGGTAATGAACTGGCTATGCAGGAAAACAGTATCGTTATTGATAATCAAAAGGCCGTTGCGGATACGTTGCGGATGGAAGGTGCTACCGTTATCTATGTGGCCACAG
>NZ_MTEG01000117.1:0-530 GCF_002108615.1 Klebsiella sp. YJ | reverse complement strand
TCGATGGATTTCGTCATGGACGCACTTTCCACCGGTCGCAGGATCAAGTGTCTTACCTGCGTCGATGATTTCACAAAGGAATGCCTGACGGTCACTGTTGCCTTTGGAATTTCAGGCGTTCAGGTCACGCGTATTCTGGACAGCATTGCACTGTTTCGAGGCTATCCGGCGACGATAAGAACTGACCAGGGGCCGGAGTTCACTTGCCGTGCACTGGATCAATGGGCCTTTGAGCATGGTGTTGAGTTGCGCTTAATCCAGCCGGGCAAGCCAACGCAGAACGGATTTATTGAGAGCTTTAACGGACGATTTCGCGATGAATGTTTGAATGAGCACTGGTTCAGCGATATCGTTCATGCCAGGAAAATTATTAATGACTGGCGGCAGGATTATAACGAATGCCGCCCGCACTCCACGCTGAATTATCAGACACCGTCTGAATTTGCAGCGGGCTGGAGAAAGGGTCATTCTGAGAATGAAGATTCCGACGTTACTAACTGAGTGTTGTATCTAATCGTGGGGGCAGGTCA
>NZ_MTEG01000116.1:0-530 GCF_002108615.1 Klebsiella sp. YJ | reverse complement strand
GCCTTCCTCCTCGCTGAAAGTACTTTACAACCCGAAGGCCTTCTTCATACACGCGGCATGGCTGCATCAGGCTTGCGCCCATTGTGCAATATTCCCCACTGCTGCCTCCCGTAGGAGTCTGGACCGTGTCTCAGTTCCAGTGTGGCTGGTCATCCTCTCAGACCAGCTAGGGATCGTCGCCTAGGTGAGCCATTACCCCACCTACTAGCTAATCCCATCTGGGCACATCTGATGGCATGAGGCCCGAAGGTCCCCCACTTTGGTCTTGCGACGTTATGCGGTATTAGCTACCGTTTCCAGTAGTTATCCCCCTCCATCAGGCAGTTTCCCAGACATTACTCACCCGTCCGCCGCTCGTCACCCGAGAGCAAGCTCTCTGTGCTACCGCTCGACTTGCATGTGTTAGGCCTGCCGCCAGCGTTCAATCTGAGCCATGATCAAACTCTTCAATTTAAGTTTGATGCTCGTGAATTAAACTTCGTAATGAATTACGTGTTCACTCAGAGACTTGGTATTCATTTTTCGTCCGA
>NZ_MTEG01000115.1:0-541 GCF_002108615.1 Klebsiella sp. YJ | reverse complement strand
GTCGCGGTAGGGATACCCGTTACCGGATACCCCCCGCACAGATCCCGGCGTGCGCGATTTACGCACCGGGCTCCTGCCTCGGGTGTCTGGCGGTGAACCGCTCCACAGGCCATGGATGAAGAACCCGAACCCTTGGTAGCCATGCGGCTGCCAGTTTGTTTGCTTTCGTCCAGGTCGTATCATCCTTCTGGCTCCTGCGCCTGAGCGCCCGGCGCCAGAGGTTTGTTACGTGTGTCCTGAACTTCTGCATGGTGGGGAAGTTGCCCGGTACCGAGTGATAGTTCAGGTATCCCTGAACCACTCTCCTGAGCCATTTTCCCTGTTCGGGGATTGAGTAATGCCAGCGCCTTCGCAGACCGTCTTTGATGGCTTTCAGAGTTGCCGTCATCCGATCCCGGCGGGTCTTTCGTATCAGCATGAACCTGCCGTTGCGATCTTTCCCGCTGATGTGCGTGAACCCGAGGAAGTTGAACGTTTCTGGTTTGCCTTTTCCCCTGATGGCACGGTTTTCGGCAGCGAAGCGGCCGAACTCCATCAGACG
>NZ_MTEG01000114.1:0-543 GCF_002108615.1 Klebsiella sp. YJ | reverse complement strand
CAACACAGACCATTCCGTGGCAAAGCAAAAGTTCAGAATCACCAACTGGTCCACCTACAACAAAGCTCTCATCAACCGTGGCTCCCTCACTTTCTGGCTGGATGATGGGGCGATTCAGGCCTGGTATGAGTCGGCAACGCCTTCATCACGGGGAAGGCCCCAGCGCTATTCTGACCTTGCCATCACGACTGTGCTGGTCATTAAACGCGTATTCAGGCTGACCCTGCGCGCTGCGCAGGGCTTTATTGATTCCATTTTTTCTCTGATGAACGTTCCGCTACGCTGCCCGGATTACAGCTGTGTCAGCAGGCGGGCAAAGTCGGTTAACGTCAGTTTCAAAACGTTCACCCGGGGTGAAATCGCGCATCTGGTGATTGATTCCACCGGGCTGAAGGTCTTTGGTGAAGGCGAGTGGAAAGTCAAAAAGCATGGCCAGGAACGCCGTCGTATATGGCGAAAGTTGCATCTGGCAGTTGACAGCAACACACATGAAATCATCTGTGCAGACCTGTCGCTGAACAATGTGACGGACTCAGAAGCCTT
>NZ_MTEG01000012.1:0-228932 GCF_002108615.1 Klebsiella sp. YJ | reverse complement strand
AAGCCCTGGGCTGGAAACACCCGGCCTTCGACATCCCGTCTGATATCTATGCGCAGTGGGATGCCAAAGAAGCCGGTCAGGCGAAAGAAGCGGCCTGGAACGAGAAGCTCGCCGCGTATGCCAAAGCCTTCCCGCAGGAAGCCGCTGAATTCACCCGTCGTATGAAGGGCGAAATGCCGGCAGACTTCGACGCCAAAGCGAACGAGTTTATTGCGAAGCTGCAGGCTAACCCGGCGAAAATCGCCAGCCGTAAAGCGTCGCAGAATGCGATTGAAGCGTTTGGCCCGTGGCTGCCGGAATTCCTCGGCGGCTCCGCTGACCTGGCGCCATCCAACCTGACCCTGTGGTCTGGTTCTAAAGCGATTAATGAAGACACCGCCGGTAACTATATCCATTACGGCGTGCGTGAATTCGGTATGACCGCGATCGCCAACGGGATCTCTCTGCACGGTGGTTTCCTGCCGTACACCTCCACCTTCCTGATGTTCGTGGAATATGCGCGTAACGCGGTGCGTATGGCGGCGCTGATGAAACAACGTCAGGTGATGGTCTACACCCACGACTCCATCGGCCTGGGCGAAGATGGCCCGACGCACCAGCCGGTAGAGCAGGTGGCGTCCCTGCGCGTGACCCCGAACATGTCCACATGGCGTCCGTGTGACCAGGTGGAATCGGCGGTGGCGTGGAAATACGGCGTTGAGCGTCATGACGGCCCGACCGCGCTGATCCTCTCCCGTCAGAACCTGGCACAGCAGGATCGTACTGCAGAGCAGCTGGCGAACATCGCCCGCGGTGGCTACGTGCTAAAAGACTGCGCCGGCTCGCAGCCGGAGCTTATCTTCATCGCCACCGGTTCTGAAGTCGAACTGGCGGTTGCCGCGTGGGATAAACTGACGGCCGAAGGGGTGAAGGCGCGCGTGGTCTCCATGCCGTCCACCGACGCGTTCGACAAGCAGGACGCGGCGTACCGTGAATCGGTGTTGCCGAAAGCGGTCTCTGCTCGCGTGGCCGTCGAAGCCGGCATCGCCGACTACTGGTTCAAATACGTGGGCCTGAACGGCGCTATCGTTGGCATGACCACCTTCGGTGAGTCTGCGCCGGCAGAGCAGCTTTTTGAATTGTATGGTTTCACCGTCACAAATGTAATTGAGAAAGCTAAGGCATTGTTGTAAATATTATGGATTGTACAGATGCTTATACTTTATTCTGAAATTAAATTAATCGTCCGGTAGTCTTAGAATAAGAAATTTGCATATTTACTGATAGCAATAGGGGGCTCCCCCTATTGCTATGCTATTAAAATAACCCTGTCCTATGGATAATTGCCATTTCGCCTGGGGCTTAAATGACTTGGATTTGATAGGGGGGATATCCAGGTAGGGGGTGTTATTATTGTTGTTTCATATAGCAATATATTCAATATGACCAAGTGCACTATTAACCATAAGTTCAAGAGTTGGTGATGAGGAACGTATGTGATTAATGTATTAATTGTTGATGATCACGCAATGATTTCTGAGTTAAATAAAACATATATGAACCAAGTCAAGGGCAGGTTTACCTGCACTGATGTTGCACGGGCGTTGGCAAAAGCAGAGAGTATTATTAATGAATATGCACAGAAAATTGACTTAGTTCTTCTTGATATATATGTTGGGGCAATGGACTATCATTACTTCTGCTGATCCGAGAATCTAGACAAAATATTGACGTTTGAATCGCTACGGATAATCTAGAGACTTCTGAGTGGTTGATAATATAGGTTTTCATATTCAGCCGGTGGCATCTGCTCGCTCGAGCCATGCCGACGCCTACTGTTATAAAACATTTCTATGTAATCAAAAATATCGCTTCTGGCTTCGTCTCTCGTTCCGTAGATCTTTTTCTTTATCCGTTCACGCTTCAGTAGCGGGAAAAAGCTTTCTGCAACCGCGTTGTCATGACAGTGACCGCGACGGCTCATACTGCCCTCCAGTCCGTGCGATTTCAGGAACGACTGCCATTCATAACTTGTGTACTGACTACCCTGATCAGAATGAACCAGTACCTGTTTTTGAGGATTACGTCGCCATACGGCCATCAGAAGCGCATTCAGGACAATATCTTTTGTCATTCGGGGTTGCATTGACCAGCCGATAATTTTGCGCGAAAACAGATCAACGACCACGGCAAGATACAGCCAGCCTTCGTGGGTTCTTATATAGGTTATGTCTGTTACCCAGCGTTCATCCGGTGCTTCCGGGTTGAACTGCCGCTGGAGCTTGTTGGGCGTCACAATACTGGCTTCACCTTTACGCGCCCGTGGACTTCGGTATCCGACCTGAGACTTTATCGCCACACGCTGCATCAACCGCCAGACTTTATTTACACCGCATTGTTGCCCGGTATCCCGCAGATCGAGATAGATCTTGCGATAGCCATAAACACAGCCCGATTCCAGCCAGAACTGCTTGATATGCCCCGTCAGCTTCAGGTCAGCATGATACCGTCGTGAATGTGGCTGCTGAAGCCTGGCGTAAAACCCACTCGATGCACATCCAGCACCTGGCAGAGCAGGCGGACAGGCCAGCAGCGATTGTTGTCACGGATAAAGGCGTACCTCAGTCGGACAGCTTTGCGAAGTACGCCGCGGCTTTTTTTAATATGTCCCGTTCGTCAGTAACCCGCTTCAGCTCCTTCTGGAGTCGGCGGATCTCGGCCTGAGCATCTGACTGCTCTTTATTGGTGGATGACTCCGGCCCGTACTTCTTTATCCAGGCGTAAAGACTGTGGGTAGTAATATCGAGACGTGTTGCGACGCTGGAAACAGAATGGCCAGGCTCAACAACCTGTTTTACCGCTTCAATTTTAAACTCTTTGGGATAACGTTTACCGCTCATGGCACCTCTCTTTAAGTCATCTTAAATGACTCTGAGGTGTCTGTTAAACCTGTGGCGATTCGGTTATTTTTTTCCTCGGCTTCAGATGCAGCAACTATTCAGTCGGCAATGTATTATGGCATCGTGGATTATCTGATTAAAACCTTTCAAGTTCCCTCGATTTGAAGAAGCCCTCAATAATTTACGTGAGAAAAAGAAATTTATACATACTCAACAAAATTATGGGCAATTGGATGTAGGCAAATTGTTGCATTTTGTCTCCGGGGAGTGTGTTAATAAACGAATGTTACCAAAAGGCATTACTCCTGAAACGTTGCGAATTATCGCTATTTGGGTTGACTCATGTTCGGATAAGGAGTTCTCTACAGATGATGGGGCTTCCGGTACTACCTTGTCCAGAGTATTATGTCGTAAATATTTAAACTGCTTGGTCAAAATAAATATTCTGTCAAGTTCCACACAATATAGGGTGACGGGGCGATCAGCCTGTAGTTATCGCTTGCCACCAGAATTTCTGGAGTTGCTAAAAAGCTTTTGTTAATAGCTATTATCATTGTTTAGATCCTCTTAAAAATACAATGTTCAGAAATGCATGTTTTCTCTATCTATCTTTTTGTGCTGGCGGTATGATTATGCGCACTCTAATTTCCCCAACAAGAAATTAATTGAAAATGATAACCTCATCAATCGTTACTACGATTATGAAGTATTGCTTAATTCATTTTGAATAAATCAAAATTATTGAAATATATATTTCATTAATACAATAAAATTGCACTCCCGATACCGTTCTGGCATGGCGGCATATAACACCGGATTACTGAGAACTGCTCTATGCCATGTCTAAGTTGCCTATATAACCCCCGGTAAGCGATATGTGTTCATAACGCTCAACATAGAAAACGAGAAATGAACAAATGATCATTAATGATTCTAATGATAATCATTTGAAAGACACTGTCTTACAAAAATTTGATTATCTACTGTAAAAGTTTAAAAGTGAGAAACGGTGTGGTTTTTTTATGATTGCTTGTTGTTTAAACAATGCGTTTTAACTTAATATTATGATAAATAATAATATTTTTTGTAGCTTTACTGTTTGTGTTACTTTAATGGATCTTTATAATAGATATTTTGTTTGATCGCTGTAACGGTTTTGGCGTAATGCTGTGGATGAAGTGTTATCTGTGAAGTACTGTTCTTATGTGTTGTATGTGATCATTTGAGGCAGGTTATGCATCCGAATACGTCGTCAGTAAAAACCCCTGAATACTTGTTAGAAGTGACAGGTCTCAGGAAGAAGTTTGGTGATGTGATTGCACTGAAGAATGCCGAGTTTTGTCTTAAGCGGGGTTCTGTTCATGCTCTGTGCGGTAGTAATGGTGCGGGAAAATCAACTTTTCTTAGTCTTCTTATGGGATTTATACGCCCTGATGAAGGCGATATTTTTGTTAACGGTCAGCGTTGTGAATTTGATAACCCCCGTCAGGCTCTGGCCGCGGGGATAGTCATTGTTCAACAGGAGTTGAGTGGTATAAAGGATCTTACCGTAGCAGAGAATATTTTTCTTGGTTCCGAACCAACTAGATTGGGTATGGTTGATTTCCAGAAACTGAACCAAAGAGCAGAAAGCTTATTACAGGAATTAGGTTTTTCAATATCACCAAGATCAAAAATGCTTCATTTAAGTGTTGCAGAGCAGCAACTTGTAGAAATCGCTAAAGCTCTTTCACATAAAAATGCCGAGATCATCATTATGGATGAACCAACATCGGCACTTGGCGAAGAGGATGCGCAAAAACTATTTCAGGCAATTAATAAATTAGCATCGTTGGGGAAAGGTATTATTTATGTCTCTCATAGATTGTCAGAAATATTTCAGATTGCAGATTCCTATACCGTGTTTCGGGATGGCGGCTATATTGGTGAAGGGGAAATTAAAAATATTACTCGTGACCAACTTATTGAGCAAATCATCGGGGGGGAAATTAATGGTGAGTTTGCTAAATATAATGAGCCTACCGATGAAGTAATGTTTCAGGTTAAAGGGCTAAACTGGAGGAAGCGCGTTAACAATGTCAGTTTATCATTAAAGCGGGGCGAGATATTAGGTATCTATGGCTTGGTAGGGGCAGGGCGAAGTGAATTGCTGGACCTTATTTTTGGCATTGAGCATGCTGACAGTGGAAGTATTCGTATTGGTGATAAAGTACTCCATCACCACTCGCCCGCTGAGTCGATTGAAGCCGGTATTGCTTATGTAACTGAAGATCGAAAAGAAACAGGTTTGGTGTTAAGTAGCTCAATAGCAGAGAATGTAAATATATCATCACTGGATTTAATTAGTAGGTTGAAGGTCGTTAATGACCGGAAATGGCGATGGCGGTCTGGTGATATGATCCGTGCTTTTAATATTAGAACCCCCGGGCACGAGCAGCTCGTTGTAAATTTGAGTGGTGGAAATCAGCAGAAGGTGGTGCTGGGACGCTGGGCATTGCTTGATCCCGAGGTATTATTGTTGGATGAACCAACGCGCGGCATTGATGTCGGTGCGAAAAAAGAAATTTATCGCTTTATGTCAGAGTTTGCATTGAAAGGAAAAGGAATTGTTATGGTTTCATCTGAACTCCCTGAGATCATTGGTATGAGTGACAGAATTATTGTGTTCAATAAAGGAAAGATCATGGGGGAAATATTACGTAGTGATGCCACTCAGGCGAAATTAATGTCACTGGCTGTTTAGCTGTAAACCCAATTAACATTCCTTTTCCGGAGCATGTATGAATATCTATATATCCTCCATGCAGGCCTTCCTGCATGCCGATAGTTTTAAAAAAATGATTAATCAATACGGGATTATTTTTGCATTTATAGGTTTGTGCTTAGTTATTGCCCTTGGTGGTGAGTGGGCTGTTGCGAATGGTACCTGGGGGGAAAACTACTTTTTGTCTCGCGAAAATACATTGATAGTGCTCCGTCAGATATCTATTAATGGAATTTTAGCTATTGGTATGACTTTCGTTATTATTACTGCGGGAGTTGATTTATCTGTGGGGTCCGTGTTGGGGTTAGCAGGAATTGTTGCCGCGCGGTTTGCAACATCGAGTTCATCGATGGCAATAGGAGGAAGCAACTGGTCATTGTTAATGCCTGTTGCGGTTGCGGTAGGAATTGGCCTTGCATGTGGATTCCTTAATGGCATTGTTTTAGGTAAATATCGGTTGCAGCCATTCATTGTGACAATGGGAATGTTGTCTGCCGCTCGCGGACTTACATTATTAACCACAGATGGAAACCCAGTTTCTCAGCTGAATAATGATTTTCGCTGGCTAGGAAATGGTTACGTACTTGGTATCCCTGTACCCGTGTTGATTTTCTTGGCCCTGTTTTTCATTGCATGGTTTGTTCTGAATAAGATGACCTTTGGCCGTTATGTTTACGCAGTAGGTGGTAATGAGAAAAGTGCACGCACATCCGGTATTAATGTGCTGCGAATAAAAGTTGTTGTATACACACTATGCGGTGCATTGGCTGCTATTGCTGGTCTTATTTTAACAGCGCGAACCGGCTCTGCACAAACTGGCGCAGGGGCTTCCTATGAGCTGGATGCAATTGCTGCTGTAGTGATTGGTGGTACGAGTATGGCTGGCGGGATCGGGACATTGCGAGGAACATTATTTGGAGTATTGATTATCGGCGTGATGAATAATGGTCTTGATTTGCTCGGTGTTCAGTCTTATTACCAGCAAATTATTAAAGGTGCCCTGATTGTATTCGCTGTCATGCTCGATCCGTCCCGTAAGCAAACCCGTGAGTGAGTTTTGGAAATTTATTTTTTACTTAAGTGAATAACACTAATACCCTACGAGGAGTTGAAATGAAAAATTCGATGAAGTTAAACCTGCTTGCGACCATTCTGGCTTTATCTCTTCCCGCGACAGCGGTTCAGGCTGCACCAGTAAAAATTGCTGTATTGATGTATGGCATGAAAGCAGAGTTTGTTCAGTTAATGGAAAAAGCTGCACAGGATCATCCTGCGATTAAGAGTGGAGATGCCACGGTAACTGTTTTTGATGGGCGTTACGATCCTATGGTTCAAAATAACCAGGCAGAAACAGCTATTCGTACCCATTATGATGCCATTATTGTCAACCCTGCCGATTTTGAAGCTAATGTAGATGTTGTCACGATGGCCAACGAAGCCGGTATTCCTGTAGTAGTGACTAACTCTCGTTTAAATACTGATAAAGCAACCAGCGAAGTAGTTTCGGATGACATTAAGGGAGGGTATCTTGAAGCGAAGGCTGTCCTGAACAAAATGCATTGCCAGGGCAATGTGGTGATCCTTGAAGGACCGATTGGTATTTCAGGTCAAATTCAACGTGGTCAGGGGAACGATCAGGCAATTAAGGAGTGCGGCCCAGGAAAAATCACCGTTCTTGAGCGTAAGACTGCAAACTGGTCAAGGGCTGAAGCTATGCCCCTGATGGAGAACTGGTTACAAAAACATCGGGGTAAAATCAATGGAGTCATTGGTCAAAACGATGAAATGGCTCTGGGAGCGATTGAAGCCATTAAAGGTTCTGGTCTGAATGTTAAAGATTTTGCAATTGCTGGCGTAGATGGTGTCTCTGATGCGCTTCGTTTGGTGAAAAATGGTGAGATGATGTCTATTTTGCAGGATGGTCGGGCACAGATGCAGGGGGCAATTGATGTCGCTCTACGTGCTGTTAAAGGTAAAGATTACAAGCCGCAGTCTCCTGTTTGGTCCCAGTATAGTGAAACCCTGAAATGGAATGATGGTCAGTCAAAAATGTATGAAATCCCATGGACTGAAGTTACTACTGATAATGCCGATAAATTGTTACAGATGCGAAAATAACTACTATTCTATAAATATAGTTTCTGCTTAGCACTTCTATACGAAAATTTATATCAATCATTAAAAGCGTGGTTGCGAAAGCAATCGCGCTTTCTGATGCTGTAAAGAGATTTTTCATCAAGGTACATGTTTAATAGAATATTGCTCAGTGTTACTATATTGTTATTATTATTGGAATAGTGAGCTCCAACTCTGAGTGTTGACAATAATATCAGGGGGGCTTGATTGAATATGTAAGTATTCCGCTTAATCGGACTATTCACTTTTAGAGATCTTCAGACATACTGAATATGTCCTTTAAGGAGATCACCATGCGCAAAGCCCGATTTACTGAGCACCAGATCATCACTGTACTGAAGTCCGTCGAAGCAGGCCGGACCGTCAAAGATGTCTGCCGCTAGGCCAGCCAGCTTGGAAGGCGAAATATGGTGGGATGGAAGCGGCTGATATTAAAAAGCTCAAGGAGCTGGAAGACGAGAACCGTCGGTTCAAACAAATGTTTGCCGACTTGAGTCTGGAATGCCGCGCCCTAAAAGACGTTATTGAAAAATGCTTTAAAACCGGCGATAAAGCGTGAGCATGTCAGCTATCTGACGGCGCAATTTTCCATAAGCTTACGCCAGGCATGCAGGATGTTATCGCTGAGCAGGAGCGCGTACCTTTACTAGCCTGACACCCGCCGGGATGAACTGGTGATCCTGGCACTGACTGAGCTGGTAGAACGTTATCCGCGATATGGTTTCAAGAAGCTGTTTCAGGTGCTTCGCAGGTAGGGCACAGTCTGGAACCATAATCGTGTCCATCGAATTTACTGCCTGTTAAAGCTGAATTTTCGTCGTAAAGGAAAGCCGCGTTTGCCGGTGCGTAACCCAGCACCACTGGCCACGCCAGAAGCGTTAAACCAAAGTTGGTCTATCGATTTTATGCGCGATGCGCTGGTCTGCGGCAGGCGCTTTCGGACCTTCAATGTGGTGGATGATTTTAATCGTGAAGCGCTGGTGATAGAAATCGACCTGAGTATCCCGAACGGGGGGAACGGGTGCTCGCAAGGATAGCGGTAAACCGTGGATATCCGCTGAAGATGCGGATGGATAACGGACCGGAACTGGTGTCGCTGGCCCTGGCACAATGGTCGGGAGAACGCGGGGTGATGCTGGACTTTATCAGGCCTGGTAAGCCAACGCAGAATGCCTTTATCGAACGGTTCAACCGGACGTACCAGACAGAAATACTGGATTTTTATCTGTTCAGAATGCTGAATGAAGCGCGGGGAATTACAGAGCGCTGGCTGAATATAACAATGAGCGCCCCCGTGAGTCCCTGAATAACCTGACGCCGGACGAGTACCGGCTGATGGCTCAAAACCCGGAAATCTCAAAAAATGTGTGGAACTAAAACGGGTGTGCTTACAAACTCACCTAAAATAAAGATGGAATAATGTTTTACTCATCCAATTACTCATTTTTGACTGCGTTGTTACGAGATGAATTGAGACTCTGTGAAATGAAAAATCCACGCATTTGCGTGGATTTTATAAGGTTTGTTAATCTTCATGAGATTCAATGAAACCTCATGAGACGACAAATTTTATTTAGACGTTGAACAGGAAGTTCATAACGTCGCCATCTTTAACGATGTAGTCTTTCCCTTCGGCGCGCATCTTACCGGCTTCTTTTGCCCCTTGCTCACCTTTGTAAGCGATAAAGTCTTCATAGGCGATGGTCTGGGCACGGATAAAGCCTTTTTCGAAGTCGGTGTGGATTTTGCCTGCCGCCTGCGGAGCGGTCGCGCCAACAGGGATAGTCCACGCGCGAACTTCTTTGACGCCAGCGGTAAAGTAGGTCTGCAGGTTCAGCAGTTCGTAACCGGCACGGATCACGCGGTTCAGGCCCGGCTCTTCAAGACCCAGCTCGGCCATGAACTCATCGCGGTCGGCATCGTCCAGTTCAGCGATATCAGACTCGACAGCAGCGCACACGGCGACCACTACGGAGCCTTCAGCTGCGGCGATCTCGCGAACTTTATCGAGGTACGGGTTATTCTCAAAACCGTCTTCGTTCACGTTAGCGATGTACATGGTCGGCTTCAGCGTCAGGAAGCTCAGGTATTTGATGGCGGCCTTGTCTTCTTCGGTCAGGTTTTTCAGCGCGCGCAGCATGCCGGCATTTTCCAGCTGCGGCAGGCATTTTTCCAGCGCCGCCAGCTCAGCTTTCGCGTCTTTATCGCCGCCTTTCGCTTTCTTCTGTACGCGGTGAATCGCACGTTCGCAGGTATCGAGGTCGGAAAGCGCCAGCTCGGTGTTGATCACATCGATGTCGTCTGCCGGATCCACTTTGTTATTCACGTGGATGATGTTGTCGTTCTCGAAGCAGCGCACCACGTGACCGATAGCTTCGGTTTCACGGATGTTGGTCAGGAACTGGTTACCCAGACCTTCGCCTTTGGACGCGCCTTTCACCAGGCCCGCGATGTCGACGAATTCCATGGTGGTCGGCAGAATGCGCTGTGGTTTGACGATTTCAGCCAGCTTGTCCAGACGCGGATCGGGCATCGGCACGACACCGGTGTTCGGCTCAATGGTACAGAAGGGGAAGTTGGCCGCTTCAATACCCGCTTTGGTGAGCGCATTGAACAGGGTGGATTTGCCGACGTTGGGCAAACCGACGATACCGCATTTGAATCCCATGATTTAAATCACCTTAATCTTTGGATAATCAACCTGTTACAGTGAACAGATTGCAGAAAAGTAAATAGCTTTGGCTATTATACACCGTGCGCGGCAAAAATTCCGCACGTCGACCGGTTATTGCGCTTTAAAAGCGTGTAAACGGTTGGTCGCTTTGGTGAGACCTTCTTTCAGCCACACCTCGGTGCAACGCGCCGCTTCGTCAACGGCTTCATCAATCAGTTTCTGTTCGCTCGCCGGAGGTTTACCCAGCACAAAGCCGACAACCTTGTTTTTATCGCCCGGATGGCCAATTCCGACACGTAAGCGATGAAAGTTGGGGTTATTACCGAGCTTGCTGATGATATCTTTCAGACCGTTGTGGCCGCCGTGGCCGCCACCGAGCTTAAATTTTGCCACCCCGGGCGGCAGATCCAGCTCATCGTGCGCCACCAGAATCTCATCCGGATTAATGCGGTAGAAGGTGGCGATCGCCGCCACGGCTTTGCCGCTGAGATTCATAAAGGTGGTCGGGACCAACAGGCGGACATCTTCGCCGGCAAGGTTAATCCGCGAGGTGTAACCGAAGAATTTGCTCTCTTCGCGCAGCGGGGCGCGATGGCGGTCAGCCAGTAAATCTACGTACCAGGCACCAGCATTGTGCCGGGTCGCCGCGTATTCTGCGCCGGGGTTTGCCAGGCCGACAATCAGTTTTATCGTCACTTTTCTATCCTGCTTGGGTCGTTCTCTGGCGCGTAGTGTACTGTTTGCCGAGGCGGTTGACAAAATTCTGCCGCCTCAACGGCGGGGAAAGAGATAATTACCCTTATGAACCATTAGAATTTGATGTTGTTCAGTAAGTTATTTGTAAGTTTTTGTTGATTTGATATTAACTAATGTGATCGCCGACGCAATCAACCTTATCCCCATTGTCTATACTATACCTATAAGTTTTGGGGATATTCCCAGGTAACCCAAGGTTCCGGAGGTGACATATGAAACGCAGAAACGCTTCGTTACTCGGTAATGTACTGATGGGTTTAGGATTGGTCGTCATGGTTGTTGGCGTTGGTTACTCTATTTTAAACCAGCTTCCGCAGCTTGACCTGCCGCAGTTCTTCGCTCATGGCGCGATTTTAAGTATTTTTGTCGGCGCCGTTCTCTGGCTCGCAGGAGCGCGCGTTGGCGGGCATGAACAGGTTTGCGACAAATACTGGTGGGTCCGCCATTACGATAAACGCTGCCGCCGCGATCAGCACCGCCATAGCTAAGCCAGTTCACCGCGCCGGCCGTCTCACGGCGGGTGCGCTTGCATAACGTATTCATTTGCAGCCAGCTGCCTTCCCGGTAGCTGGCTGTTTTACTTTCGCGTCGCCTCTTTTCTTCGGCTCAACGCGTTTGCGGCCCGGGCTGCACCTCCACCATACAATACCTTCTCTTTAACACTTAACCCTGACGAAACGTCAGGCGGCGGAGTGGCGCTATGGTCGAACAACAGGCGCAGTGATGTTAATCAGGTGGGTGAACCGGCGAGACGTGCCGGAATGACCGTCCGCACGCTACCTGACTATGAACAAACTGAGCAAAAATGCCGCTTTGCGATGGAGCGCGAACCGCACCTGATGAAAGGGACCTGGATGACGCCGGAGAAGTCTGGCTGGCTCTGGCAGGCAACTGGCGTGATGATGACGCAGGCGCATGCGCCCGCGTCACGATAGTTAAATGTCTGCCAGAGCGGCAGCACGGTCGGGATAGAAGCTCAGGCGCCCCGGAATCGGCTGAACGCCCGCCCGTGCCAGCGTGCGCAGCGGCTGAAACTCGAGATTAGAGACGCGCAGTTCACAGCCTTCCGGCAGTTTGTTGACGAAGCGCTGGAAGGCATCCAGCCCGCCGGCATCCAGTACCGGCACCGCATCCCATTTCAGAACCACGATCCGCTTCCCTGCAATCCGCGTTTCCAGATCGTTAAACAGCCCTTCGGCAGCGGCAAAGAAGAGGGGGCCGATAACCCGCAGGACCAGCACATCGTCGGGCACATCAACGTTAACCGGCGCCAGATGGGTCATGCGCGCAATGCGGCGCATGAACAGCAGCGAGGCCAGTACGATACCGACGCTGATAGCGATGACCATATCAAACAGTACGGTCAGCGACATGCACATCAGCATCACCAAGATGTCGTCCTTCGGCGCGTAGCGCAGCAAATTCACCACCTTGTGCGCCTCGCTCATATTCCACGCCACCATCAGCAGCAGCGCCGCCATCGCAGACAGCGGAAGCCAGGAGAGCAGCGGCGCCAGCACCAGCAGCGCCATAATGACCAGCAGCGCATGGATAACGGCGGACACCGGCGATGTTGCGCCGGCGCGGACGTTAGCCGCTGAACGGGCAATGGCGGCGGTGGCGGTAATCCCGCCAAAGAAAGGGGCGATGATATTGCCGAGACCCTGACCTATCAGTTCGCTGTTGGCTTTGTGCTTAGTGCCGGTCATCCCGTCGAGCACCACCGCACACAGCAGTGATTCAATCGCGCCGAGCATCGCCATCGAGAAGGCCGCCGGCAGCAGCGCCTGCAGTGACGCCCAGCTGAGCGTAAAGTCGGAGCCTGGCATATCCCACGGCAGCACCAGCTGCGGCAGCAGCTGCGGGATCCCGTTACCCTGGCTACCGTCAGCCAGAATATAGTGGAACTGAGAGCCGATGGTCGCGACGTGGCCGCCCATAAGATTGACGATCGCCATCACCGCACAGCCTGCCAGCAGCGCAGGCAGGTGGCCGGGCAGGCGGATCCCCAGACGCGGCCAAAGGATCAGCGTGCCAAGGGTGACTACGCCAATCGCCGCATCGCCGGGATTGGCCGTCGGCAGCGCCATGACCAGGGCGGAGACCTTCTGCAGATAGTGCTCGGGAACGTGCGCCATCTGCAGACCAAGAAAATCTTTTATCTGCATGGTACCGATAGTGATACCAATACCGGAGGTAAACCCGAGGGTAACGGACAGCGGGATATATTCAATTAAGCGGCCAAAGCGGGCGAGGCCGAAAAGAATTAAAAAGACCCCGGACATCAACGTCGCCACCAGCAGTCCGGCCAGGCCAAACTGCTGTGACACCGGATAGAGGATGACCACAAAGGCGGCGGTTGGCCCGGATACGCTAAAGCGCGAGCCGCCGGTCAGGGCGATAATAATCCCGGCGACGGCGGCAGTATAAAGTCCATACTGCGGCGCGACACCGCTGCCAATAGCCAACGCCATTGCCAGAGGAATAGCAATAATCCCGACCGTGATCCCGGCGATCAGATCGCGGGTGAAACGGGACAGCGTGTATTTTTCTTTCCAGCAAGCATCGATGAGGGCGCGGAAAGGCATCACATGTGAGGAAAATAATCTGTTCACAATAATGTTTCATCCATGGGCGCATCATCTGTCAACTAAATGGCAGGTGAAGGAGGCATTAGTCATACAAATTGGATTCAGAGACAAAAAAACCCGCCGCAGCGGGTTTTTTGGCCGGGCTCGATTAGTGTTCGAACATAGCAGAGATAGATTCTTCGTTGCTGATACGACGAATCGCTTCTGCCAGCATGCCAGACAGCGTCAGCGTACGTACTTTTTCCAGCGCTTTGATTTCCGGCGCCAGCGGAATAGTATCGCAGACGACGAATTCATCAATCACAGAGTTTTTAATGTTCTGGATAGCATTGCCGGAGAAGATCGGGTGAGTGGCGTAAGCAAATACGCGTTTCGCACCACGTTCTTTCAGCGCTTCAGCTGCTTTACACAGCGTGCCGCCGGTATCGATCATATCGTCAACCATAACGCAGTCGCGGCCGGCAACGTCACCGATGATGTGCATCACCTGAGAAACGTTAGCGCGCGGACGGCGTTTGTCGATGATAGCCATATCGGTATCGTTCAGCAGTTTGGCGATAGCGCGCGCACGCACCACGCCACCGATGTCCGGAGAAACCACGATCGGGTTATCCAGGTTCAGCTGCAGCATATCTTCCAGCAGAATAGGGCTGCCGAATACGTTATCAACCGGAACGTCGAAGAAGCCCTGGATCTGTTCTGCATGCAGGTCAACGGTCAGTACGCGGTCAACGCCAACGCTGGACAGGAAATCGGCAACCACTTTCGCGGTAATCGGCACACGCGCAGAACGCACACGACGGTCCTGACGAGCATAGCCGAAATAAGGGATAACAGCGGTGATACGACCCGCCGAAGCGCGACGCAGAGCATCAACCATAACAACCAGTTCCATCAGGTTGTCGTTGGTGGGAGCACAAGTGGACTGGATGATGAAAATATCACCACCGCGTACGTTTTCATTGATTTGTACGCTGACTTCGCCGTCGCTAAAACGACCTACAGCGGCGTCGCCAAGAGAAGTGTACAGGCGGTTGGCAATACGTTGTGCTAGTTCCGGGGTGGCGTTACCAGCAAAAAGCTTCATATCAGGCACGAGAAGAACCTCAGGCATGCGTCCAGTGGTGGATGAAAAGCGCCAGAAACCGTGCGGGCGGCACTCTTCTATCCAGGCGGTGTATTTAAAGAGAACGATGCAACGTCTGGAACAGGGTGACGTTGTCACCGTTACTCAATTTGCCCGGCGTACTAAGGTAATTCGTGCAAAAGCAGAACTACCTGGGTAGGGCTAGCTTGAGCGGGGAGATATTAACTCCTCGCGCTACAAAGCCTTGTAGCCATTCCGGGGCTTGCTCCAGCACCTGACGAGCGGCAGATTCGGTGTCAAATTCAGCAAAGACACAGGCTCCTGTGCCAGTCAGGCGCGACGGCGCATATTCTAACAGCCAGGAAAGCGCCGCATCAACCTCGCGAAAACGTTTTCTTGCGATAACCTCGCAATCATTGCGAAATTCACATTTTAGTAACGTACTTATTGACCTGACCGGGGTATTTCGTGGTAGCTCGGGGTCACGGAAAATGATCGGCGTCGGAATACTGACCCCAGGATGAGCGACCAGGTACCACTTTTCTGGCGGTTCGACCGGCGTCAGAATCTCGCCAATGCCTTCGGCAAAGGCGGCGTGGCCGCGCACGAATACCGGCACATCGGCGCCAAGACTCAGCCCCAGCGTCGCCAGCTCCTCTTCCGACAAGCCACAGCCCCACAGATGATTCAGCGCCACCAGCACCGTCGCGGCGTTGGATGAACCGCCGCCCAGACCGCCGCCCATTGGCAGGCGTTTGTCGATGCTGATATCGGCGCCGCTACCGGCGGGAAGCTGTCCGGATGCCGTCGCCGCCTGCATCAGCAGCCTTGCGGCGCGAATAATCAGATTCTCTTCATCGGGTACGCCGGCAACCGGCGTCAGCAGGCGCAGCACACTGTCATGACGCGGTTCGATAGTTAAGGTGTCGCCATAATCAAGGAACTGAAACAACGTCTGCAGGGTGTGATAACCATCGGCACGCTGTCCAGTGATGTACAAAAACAGGTTCAGCTTTGCAGGAGAGGGCCAGCGGGTCATCATTTCACAATCCAGTTATCCATTTTCAGCTTGATACGCTGACTGCCGTTGTTCAGCTCCATGTTGGCCGGCAGCGATGGCTGAGTATCGCTGGTATAGCCGCCGTAGGTGACGTGCCAGGTTTTGCCGTTCTGCGTATAGTTCAGTTCGCTCAGGCGGTATTTATCGTCCAGCGAGTAGTCGGTGGCGTCGCCCGGCAGGCCGACGATCCACTGGCGCAGGCTGTTTAGCGGAATCGGCATTCCGGTCAGGCGGCCAATCATCTCTTCGGCATCGGTCGCCGTATAGGTCTGGCCCTTGTTATCGATCAGCGTCACGCTGCCCGGCTGGGCGGTCAGCGACAGTTCGGTGCTGCCTAACGGGTTGGTCAGCAGCAGGCGATAGCGATCCTGGCCGGTTTGCTGCCAGAAGAAGCGAGCGTATACTTTTTGTTCATCAGAGAGGTAAGCGAAGGCACCGCGGGTCTGGTATTGGCTCAGATTGCGGACATCCTGCTGGTGCTGACGCCACTGAGGAGAGTCAGGGCTTTTGCCAGGGCCTTTCGGGGCGTTGAGTGTACAGGCGGTCAGGACCAGGCTTGCCAGCGGTAACAGGCGGAGCAGTCGATTCATAATGATGACAAATCCTTGATGTCTACAGTGAAATCCGGCGACGGGTCGGTACGCACACGATTTGTGTAGCGGGTTACAATTATAACCCTTAATGCTAGCGTTGCCCGGCGATAGCGTCTACGTTCAAATTGTCTGAAATCAAAAAATTACCGTTAATGGCTTTTAAGCCCGATGCCTATTACTCCAAAAGGGGAGCGTCTCTTTTATTGATTCCGCGCATCCTGTATGATGCGCTCAGACTAACCTTAGCAACGCTGGTACTACTCCCTCACAATGACCCTTTTAGCTCTTGGCATTAATCACAAAACAGCCCCGGTCGCGCTGCGAGAACGCGTAACGTTTTCGCCGGACACGCTCGATAAGGCGCTGGAGAGCTTGCTGGCTCAGCCAATGGTGCAGGGCGGTGTGGTGCTGTCGACCTGTAACCGTACGGAGCTGTATCTCAGCGTTGAGGAACAGGATAATCTGCAGGAAGCGCTCATCCGCTGGCTGTGTGATTACCACCATCTTAATGAAGAAGACCTGCGTAAAAGTCTGTACTGGCATCAGGATAATGATGCGGTCAGCCATCTGATGCGCGTCGCCAGCGGTCTTGATTCGCTGGTGCTTGGCGAACCACAGATTCTGGGACAGGTGAAAAAAGCCTTCGCCGATTCCAGCCGCGGTCACCTCAACGTCAGCGAACTGGAGCGGATGTTCCAGAAGTCGTTCTCGGTGGCAAAACGCGTGCGCACCGAAACCGATATCGGCGCCAGCGCGGTCTCCGTGGCTTTCGCCGCCTGTACGCTGGCGCGACAAATCTTCGAATCCCTTTCAAGCGTGACGGTGCTGCTGGTCGGTGCCGGGGAAACCATCGAACTGGTGGCGCGTCATCTGCGTGAACACAACGTGCGCAATATGGTGATTGCTAACCGTACCCGCGAGCGTGCGCAGGCTCTGGCCGAGGAAGTCGGTGCGGAGGTTATCGCCCTGAGCGATATCGACGAGCGACTAAAAGAGGCCGACATCATCATCAGTTCGACCGCCAGCCCGCTGCCGATTATCGGTAAGGGGATGGTGGAGCGTGCGCTGAAGGCGCGGCGTAATCAGCCGATGCTGCTGGTTGATATCGCGGTGCCTCGCGATGTCGAACCCGAAGTGGGTAAGCTGGCGAACGCCTATCTGTACAGCGTAGACGATCTGCAAAACATCATTCAGCATAACCTGGCGCAGCGTAAAGCCGCGGCGGTACAGGCGGAAACGATCGTCGAGCAGGAAACCAGCGAATTTATGGCCTGGCTGCGAGCCCAGAGCGCCAGCGAGACTATCCGCGAATATCGTTCCCAGTCCGAGCAGGTCCGTGAGGAGCTGACGGCGAAAGCGCTGGCTGCGCTGGAGCAGGGCGGCGATGCGCAGGAAATCATGCAGGATCTGGCGCGCAAGCTGACCAATCGCCTGATCCACGCACCAACCAAATCTCTTCAGCAGGCAGCCCGTGACGGGGATGATGAACGCCTGCATATTCTGCGCAACAGCCTCGGGCTGGAATAGCGCACATTTCTCTTTTTTCAGGACAGGGTGAATTCACGCCTATGAAGCCTTCTATTGTTGCCAAACTGGAAGCTCTGTACGAACGCCATGAGGAAGTTCAGGCGCTGCTGGGTGATGCTGCGACCATCGCCGATCAGGATCGATTCCGCGCGCTGTCGCGGGAATATGCGCAGCTGAGCGACGTGGCGCGCTGCTATACCGAATGGCGCCAGGTGCAGGACGATATCGAAACTGCGCAGATGATGCTCGACGATGCGGAAATGCGCGAAATGGCGCAGGAAGAACTGCGCGACGCGAAAGCGAAAAGCGAAGAGATGGAGCAACAGCTGCAGGTGCTGCTGCTGCCGAAGGATCCGGATGATGAACGCAACGCCTTTGTCGAAGTCCGCGCCGGTACCGGCGGTGATGAAGCGGCGCTGTTTGCCGGCGATCTGTTCCGGATGTACAGCCGTTACGCCGAATCCCGCCGCTGGCGCGTGGAGATCATGAGCGCCAACGAAGGCGAACATGGCGGTTATAAAGAGGTGATTGCCAAAATCAGCGGCGATGGCGTGTATGGCCGTCTGAAATTTGAGTCCGGCGGTCATCGCGTACAGCGCGTGCCGGCCACCGAATCCCAGGGCCGTATTCACACCTCCGCCTGTACCGTGGCGGTGATGCCGGAGCTGCCGGAAGCCGAAATGCCGGATATTAACCCCGGCGATTTGCGGATTGATACTTTCCGCTCCTCCGGGGCCGGCGGTCAGCACGTTAACACCACCGATTCGGCGATCCGTATTACCCACCTACCGACCGGGATAGTGGTGGAGTGCCAGGACGAGCGTTCGCAGCACAAAAACAAAGCCAAAGCGCTGTCGGTACTCGGTGCGCGTATTCGCGCCGCGGAAATCGCTAAGCGTCAGCAGGCGGAAGCCTCAACCCGGCGTAACCTGCTGGGCAGCGGCGATCGCAGCGATCGTAACCGCACCTATAACTTCCCGCAGGGCCGCGTGACCGACCACCGCATCAACCTGACCCTCTATCGTCTGGACGAAGCGATGGAAGGGAAACTGGATATGCTGATTGAGCCGATTGTGCAGGAATATCAGGCCGATCAGCTGGCCGCGCTTTCCGAGCAGGAATGATGACCTTTCAACAGTGGCTGGCGCAGGCGATTGCCCGACTGAGCGCGAGTGAAAGCCCGCGACGCGACGCCGAGATCCTGTTAGGGCACGTGACCGGCCGGGCGCGGACCTGGCTTCTCGCCTTCGGTGAAACGGTGCTGACCGGGGAACAGCAGGCGCAGCTGGAGACGCTGCTGAGCCGCCGCCAGCGCGGCGAGCCGATAGCCCACCTGGTGGGCGAGCGTGAGTTCTGGTCGTTGCCGCTGCTGGTTTCCCCCGCAACGCTTATTCCGCGCCCGGATACCGAATGCCTCGTCGAGCAGGCGCTGGCGCGGCTGCCGGCTACGCCGTGCCGGATTCTGGATTTAGGTACCGGCACCGGCGCGATCGCCCTGGCGTTAGCCAGTGAACGCCCGGACTGTCAGGTAACGGCGGTGGATTTCATGCCCGATGCGGCGGCATTAGCCGCGCGTAACGCTGAGCGCCTTGCCATCACTAACGTCAGCGTGCTGCAAAGCCACTGGTTCAGCGCGCTGGCCGGGCAGCGGTTCGCCATGATTGTCAGCAACCCGCCCTATATCGACGAAGCCGATCCGCATCTTGAGCAGGGCGATGTTCGTTTTGAGCCAAAAACGGCGCTGGTTGCCGCCGATAACGGTCTGGCCGACCTCGCGCATATCATCCGGGAAGGACGCCGTTTCCTGACGCCCGACGGACTGATGCTGCTGGAACACGGCTGGAAGCAGGGGGACGCGGTACGGGCGCTGTTCCGTGAAGCGGGTTACCACGATGTGACGACCTGCCGTGACTACGGCGATAATGACCGCCTGACGACAGGGCGGTTTTCCGGCATGGAGAAAGCTGGCATATGAATCTGTTTAGCGCGGTGCTGTATCTGCATATAGCGTGTGTGGTGGTTTCCGTCAGTTTATTTACGTTGCGCTACTGGTGGACCTACAGCGGCAATGCCCGGCTGAACCAGCGCTGGGTGCGTATTGCGCCGCACTGCAGCGACACGCTGTTATTTCTGAGCGGCGCAGGATTAATGGCCATAACGCACTATCTGCCTTTCACTGAAGACGGCTCATGGCTGACTGAAAAGCTGTTTGGCGTTATTATTTACATCGCATTGGGTTTTATCGCGCTGGGCCGTCGTCGCCCGCGCAGCCAACAGAGTCGGTTTATTGCCTTTCTGTTGGCTTTGGTGGTGTTGTTCATCATCATACAACTCGCCATTACAAGAACACCGTTACTGGGGTAAGTCATGAGGTCATTAGCTGATTTCGAATTTAATAAAGCGCCATTGTGCGATGGCATGGTCCTCATTTCTGAATTAATCCGCGACGATTTTCCGACGCACTATGTGCAGGATGAACTGGAGCGGCTGCTGGGGCTGGCGCAGGAGGAAATTGCCTCCTCCTGGGATCAGGAGCGTCAGCTGGAGCGGCTGCTGGAGCTGTTCTACCATGAGTGGGGCTTTCGCGATTCCCACGGCGTTTACCGGCTGTCTGATGCTTTGTGGATCGACAAAGTCCTGATTAATCGTCAGGGGAGCGCGGCGTCATTAGGGGCTATCGTGCTGTGGATTGCCCAGCGCCTGTCGCTGCCGCTGGTGCCGGTTATCTTCCCGACGCAGCTGCTGCTGCGCGCCGACCCGGAAACCAGCGAAGAGATGTGGCTGATTAACCCGTTCAACGGTGAAACGCTCAACGAACACACGCTGGAAGTCTGGCTGAAGGGCAATATTAGTCCGGTTGCCGAGCTGTTCAATGAGGATCTCGACGAGGCGGATAACGCCGAAGTGATCCACAAGCTGCTCGACACCTTAAAATCGGCGCTGATGGAAGAGCGGCAGATGGAGCTGGCCCTGCGTGCCAGCGAAGCGCTGCTGCAGTTTAATCCGGAAGATCCGTACGAGATTCGCGACCGCGGGCTGATCTACGCCCAGCTTGATTGCGATCATGTTGCGCTGCTGGATTTGAGCTATTTCGTCGAACAGTGTCCGGAGGACCCGATCAGCGAAATGATCCGCGCGCAAATTAACACCATTTCGCATAAACAAATTACTCTTCACTAATCTGGAATGAATCCGGTTACACCCTGATAAGGCGATCTTATGAAACAAAAAGTGGTTAGCATTGGTGATATCAACGTAGCAAACGACCTGCCTTTCGTCCTGTTTGGTGGGATGAACGTGCTGGAATCCCGCGATCTCGCGATGCGCATCTGCGAACACTATGTGACCGTCACGCAGAAGCTGGGCATTCCTTACGTGTTCAAAGCCTCTTTTGATAAAGCCAACCGTTCTTCCATTCACTCCTATCGGGGGCCGGGTCTGGAAGAAGGGATGAAAATTTTCCAGGAGCTGAAGCAGACCTTCGGCGTGAAAATCATCACCGACGTTCATGAAGCAAGCCAGGCGCAGCCGGTTGCTGACGTGGTTGACGTTATCCAGCTGCCAGCTTTCCTGGCGCGCCAGACCGATCTGGTTGAAGCGATGGCGAAAACCGGCGCGGTGATCAACGTGAAGAAACCGCAATTTGTCAGCCCGGGCCAGATGGGTAACATCGTCGACAAGTTTATCGAAGGCGGTAACGACAAAGTTATCCTCTGCGATCGCGGGGCGAACTTCGGCTATGACAACCTGGTTGTCGACATGCTGGGCTTTGGCGTGATGAAGAAAGTGTCCAACAACTCGCCGGTTATCTTCGACGTGACCCACGCGCTGCAGTGTCGCGACCCGTTTGGCGCTGCGTCCAGCGGTCGTCGTGCTCAGGTGACCGAGCTGGCGCGTGCCGGTATGGCAACCGGCCTGGCAGGGCTGTTCCTCGAAGCGCATCCGGACCCGGAACATGCGAAATGCGATGGCCCGTCCGCGCTGCCGCTGGCTAAACTGGAGCCGTTCCTGAAGCAGATCAAAGCGATTGACGATCTGGTGAAGAACTTTGAAGAGCTGGATACCAGCAACTAATTCAGCGCGCCTGAATGCGAAAAGCCTGCCCGTTGTAAAACCGGCAGGCTTTTTTTATGCACCAGTAACGGTGAACAACGCTCCCCCGGCCGACGCAACGGCGCCGGGGGAGAGCGGTCAGGCAAAAATGGTCATCAGATAAGCGGCGAAGAGCGCCAGGTGCGCGGCGCCGTTCAGCACATTGGTGCGCCCGGTAGAGAAGGAGATCTGGCACAACAGCAGCGAGGCGACCATCACAATCATTTCCGGTGCGCCAAGACCAAATTGCAGCTCATTGCCGGTTAAGAAGGCGATTAAGGTGACCACCGGCACGGTCAGCGAAATCGTCGCCAGCACCGAACCGAAGAACAGGTTCATCGCGCGCTGCACCTGATTGTTGAGTACCGCTTTCAATGCGCCGAGCCCTTCCGGCGAGAGAATCAGCAGCGCGACCAGGAAGCCGGTAAAGGCCACCGGCGCGTTCATGCTGGTCAGCAGCGTCTCAAGCGGGTTCGCATTCATCTTGGTGACCGCGATAACGGCGACCAGGTGAATTAACAGCCATGCGGTGTGCCAGGCGCTGCTGTGGGCGGACGGTTTGCCGTGATGCGGGTCGTCGTCGTCGCCGTCGTCTTCATGCTCATAAATAAACAGGCTCTGGTGGGTTTTGGTCTGAATCAACAGAAACACGCCGTACATGGCAGCGGAAATCAGCGCTACCAGCAGCGCCTGCCCGGTGCTGAAATTCGCGCCCGGTAGCGCCATCGGAAAGACCAGCACAATAATCGCCAGCGGGAACAGGGCGATGAGATACTGCTTGATACCAAACAAATTCATGTACTGGGTGGCGAATTTACGCCCGCCCAGCAGCAGAGAAAAGCCGACCAGACCGCCAGTGACAATCATAATGATTGAATAGAGCGTATCGCGCATCAGCGTCGGGGCCGCGTCGCCGGTTGCCATTAAGGCAGAAATCAGGCTGACTTCAAGAATCACCACGGAAAGACTTAAAATTAACGAACCGTACGGCTCGCCGAGGCGGTGGGCGAGAACGTCCGCGTGGCGTACAACGCTGAATGCGCTACACAGAATGCCCACTAAGGCCAGAATGTTAATGCCAATGACCGCTGGCAGTGACTGACTACTTCCGAAGAAGATAAGCACCGCCAGCGCCAGAATCGGGAAAACAAGCGATGTCTCCTTGTGGCGGGTTTTCACCGCCTCATGTACATGCGTCATGAACCATCTCCATTTATGCAGGTGTTATAATTATAGATACCGTAAGTAGATAAAATAACAGACATTTTGCTATCTGAATTGTTTTTTTACTTAAATTTACGGCTATTGTTAACTAATGCTCTGAAATTGTCATAACTTATCATTATTTCAATTTTGTATTTATTATTCATATAATTACTGAAAATGCTTATAGCTTATACTTCGCCTTGAAAGCCCTCAATCAGCGTCACAGACTTATATTTTCACCACCATTCGGAGGTGCATATGCCTTATCGCAGTAAACAAGCGTTACCCGATAGCGTCCAGCACGTGTTGCCGGCCCATGCCCAGGAGATCTATAAAGAAGCGTTTAATAGCGCCTGGGAGCAGTATAAGCATAAAGCGGACCGGCGGGACGACGCCAGCCGTGAAGAGACGGCGCATAAGGTCGCCTGGGCTGCGGTCAAGAATGACTATCAAAAAGGGGACGATGATAAGTGGCATAAGAAAAAATAATCGCTCCTGCTGCCTCATCTGCTGCTCAGCGCCTTGCCAGCGTGTCGTTCATTGCTTATTGTCGGCGAAAGCTGGATAATAATTCGGCAATATTTCACGGATGCCATCAGATAATCGCCGGGAAGCGGGCAGTGGCGGAGGTAGTAGACAGTGTTAACACGTGATTTCTTAATCAATGCGGATTGTAAGACGGCGTTTGGTGCTATTGAGGAATCGCTTCTCTGGTCGGCAGAGCAACGGGCCGCTTCCCTGGCGGCAACGTTGGCCTGTCGTCCGGATGCCGGCTCAGTATGGATTTTTGGCTACGGTTCGCTGATGTGGAACCCGGCTCTTGAGTATCGCGAAACCTGTACCGGTACGCTTCCGGGCTGGCATCGCGCCTTCTGCCTGCGGCTGACCGCCGGGCGGGGCAGCGCCTGCCAGCCGGGGCGCATGCTGGCGCTGAAAGAGGGCGGGCGTACCACCGGCGTGGCCTATCGACTCCCTGATGAGACGCTGGAAGATGAGCTGACGCTGCTGTGGAAGCGGGAGATGATCACCGGTTGCTATATGCCGACCTGGTGTAAGCTGGATCTCGATGACGGGCGGACGGTGAACGCGCTGGTGTTTATTATGGATCCTCGCCATCCGCTGTTCGAACCGGATACCCGCGCCCAGGTCATTGCGCCGCTGATCGCCAAAGCCAGCGGGCCGCTCGGCACGAATGCCCAGTACCTGTTCTCCCTGGATCAGGAACTACGCAAACTCGGTATGCACGATGATTGTCTTGACGATCTTGTCGGGACAGTACGCACGCTGCTGGGAGAGAACAGCCAGCCGGGGCTGGCCTGAAAAATGCCCGGGCTATCCCGGGCAGGTGCTATCAGGCGGGAACGTAGCTAATGGAGTGCTCCAGTGACTGGCTGTGGCTATCGATCAGTACGTTCCAGGTGCCGTTATACGGCACGGTCAGATAGGCGCTGTCGCGATCCTGGACGCTCAGAATATCCGCATGGCTGTCGCCGGCAGCCTTCGCGCTCATCAGGTGAATATGGCAGCGTTCAGAACAACGAACCACCAGCGTATCACCGCCAAACAACATCAAACTTGCTTTAACCATTGCCATTTATCTACCCCGTTGTTGTCTGTCTACAGCATCCTGCCTGCTCAATCCCGCGCGTGATATTGTTCACACTTTACTCATGGCATAACACCAAATGGGGGGCAGACGAATGCTGATTTTGATCAAAAAAAGGGATAAAGATTAAACAAAAATGATGTTCTTCCTGAAAGCATTCAGCTGACATATCTTTTCGATTAACAAACGCGGCCTCGGTGATATTAAATCCCGTCAGAGGCCCTTTCTTCAGAAGGTCAGGATTTTATCGGCCGCCAGCGTCCACTGCGCCAGCTCCACCAGTGTACCAATCTCCACGCCGTCAATCAGCGGCAGCGCGGTGATACCGCGGCCATCGGTGCAGGTTTTGCACAATTTCACCGGGACATTCTGGGCGGTGAGGATCTCCAGCATTTGCTGAATGTTATAGCCTTCCGCCGGCTTCTGTCCTCGCAGGCCAGCCGTCACCGCGTCAGACATTAAAAACAGCTTCAGATCGAGTTCAGACTGCTGTTCACGCAGGGCAATCGCCAGGCGCAGGCTATTGAACAGCGATTCGCTACCGTAGGCGGCGCCGTTGGCGATAATCACAATACTTTGCATAAGGACTCCTTGGTATAAGGCACGGTTATTGCTTGTGGTTAAAGTATAAAGCGTTGACCCGGGAGGGGGTATGAATAATACGGCTGGCATCACGCCTGAGGCCAACAGGTGGTTTCATCGCGCGCGGCAGCTGCAAAAAGAGCAGCTACGCCAGCTGGCGCAGCAGGGGACGTTGGCAAGCCGGATAAGCGCGCTGGTACACATGCTACAGTGCGAACGCGGCGCGTCCAACCTTTGGCTCTGCTCCGCTGGACGGCTCTATGCCGCGGAGTGCCGGGCGGGCTCGGCGCTGGTGGATGAGCAGCTTATCGCCTTTCGCGAGGCGCTGGAAGCGGTGCGGGAGTGCGCCAGCGGCGCGCTGTGCTGGCGGATTGCCAGCGCACTCTGGTATCTGGAACAGTTGTTGACGCTGCGCGACGCCGTGCGCGGCCGCGCTATCATCGCCGAAGAGGCGACAAACCAGTTTAGTCGCATTATCCGCCACTTATTAAATATTGTCCCGCAGCTCAACGACAGCATTGACGACCCGCAAATTGCCGGGCGCATGGTGGCGCTCTACAGCTTTATGCAGGGGAAAGAGCTGGTGGGGCAGGAGCGCGCGCTGGGGGCATCCGGCTTTGCCCGCGGTCAGTTTAGCGATGAGCTTCGTCAGCTGCTGGTGGACAGAATCGATGGTCAGCAGCCCTGTTTTGACAGTTTCCAGGCGCTGGCGGAGGTGCCGCAGACCACGCTGTTTATGACCCAGTGCCAGGCCAGTCTGGAAATTGAGCAGCTGCGGCGGATCGCCTGTACCCGACAGCCCCCGGCGGATGAGGGGGAGACGGCGTTGCGTTGGTTTTGCGCCCAAACGCAGCGTCTGGAGCAGATGCGCGGTCTGGAAGAGCGGCTGATTGACGACCTATTGAGCGTCGCCGATAAACTGCTCAGCGGCGAAGCGCCGCCCGCCATCTGGCCGGAGGAAGAGGGGGACGACGGCATCGCGCGCCGTCTCGACAAACAGCTGCTGCCGCTGGTTCGCCAGCAGGCCTTCGAACTCCAGCAGCTCTCCGGGCAACTGGCCTCACTAAAAGATACGCTCGAAGAGCGCAAGCTGATTGAAAAAGCGAAAAGCGTGCTGATGGATCATCAGGGAATGCAGGAAGAACAGGCCTGGCAGACGTTGCGGAAAATGGCGATGGATAAGAACCAGAGGATGGTGGAAATCGCCCGTGCGCTGCTGACGGTAAAGGCGTTGTGGTCCATAACTCCAAAGGAGTAGATGCACGATGGTTGGGCAAAGGCTGCCTGTCAGCGGTGCAATTAGTGGGGGGAAGCCGCCCCGCGCAAAGTGGAAAACGGCTTAATACCGCGTCTGTGAACATTGGCATCTGTTTTGCAATATCCTGCAGACAACGGTTAACGCGTTAAATCGTTCAGTAAACAATTTTGGGCAACAGGCCAACGGCGGTTTGTGTGTCCAGGGATAAAGGCGTCCTGCAGTGCATCAGCACTGTCGGGCGCTTTTTTTTTGCGTGTTCTGGAGCGGGTATGGGCGATAAATTTTCGATTTCACGACGGCATTTTTTACAGGCAGGCGCCGCGCTGGGCGGGGCGATGTTGTTGCCCGGCGTGATGCAGGCCGCATGGGCGGCAGGATCCGATAAGCCGGAGCAATCTACCGTGCGGGTCGGATTTATTCCGCTGACGGACTGCGCGCCGATCGCGATCGCGTCGCTGAAAGGGTTCGATAAAAAATATGGCATTACCCTGGTACCGACCAAAGAGGCGAGCTGGGCGGCGGTGCGCGACAAGCTGATCGCCGGTGAACTCGATGCGGCACACATTCTCTACGGCCTGCTGTATGGCCTCGAACTGGGGATCGCCGGCAAGCCGCACTCAATGGCAAACCTGATGACCCTCAACCGCAATGGTCAGGCGATAACGCTCTCCAGCGACCTGCGGGAGAAAGGGGTGACCGACCTCGGCGGGTTGAAACGGCTGATTGGCCAGAGCGCGCCGGGCAGCTACACCTTTGCCCACACCTTTCCCACCGGGACGCACGCCATGTGGCTCTATTACTGGCTGGCCAGCGGCGGCATCGACCCGTTTGCGGACGTCCGCACCGTGGTGGTGCCGCCGCCGCAAATGGTGATGAACATGCGCATCGGCAACATGGTTGGCTTTTGCGTCGGTGAACCGTGGAACGCGCGGGCGATCAACGACCGTATCGGTTTTACCGCGACCACCTCGCAGGCTATCTGGCCGGAACACCCGGAAAAAATTCTCGGTACCCGCAGTGAATGGGTCGAACGCAATCCGAATACCGCTCGCGCGCTGGTCGCTGCGGTGCTGGATGCGGCGCGCTGGATTGACGCCTCGGAAGAGAACAAACGGGAGACGGCGCGCATTCTGGCGAAGCGCGCCTGGCTGAATACCAAAGAGCAGTATCTCACCGGGCGGATGCTCGGGGAGTACGACAACGGGCTGGGACGCCGCTGGCAGGACGCGCACCCGATTCGCTTTTACGACCAGGGGGAGGTGAGTTTTCCGTGGCTGTCGGACGGGATGTGGTTTTTAACCCAGTTCCGCCGCTGGGGATTACTGAAAACGGCCCCGGATTATCAGGCGGTGGCCCGGCGCATTAACCGCATAGACGTCTGGAAAGAGGCGGCACAGGCGGTGGGCGGCATCTCGACACCGGCTGCTCTTATGCGCAGCAGCACATTGATAGACGGTACGGTCTGGACGGGGGCCGATCCGGAAGGTTACGCCCGCGGCTTCGCGATTCAACGTAAGGGGGCATGAAATGAAACACGCGCACAGTACGCAACCTGTTATTGCCACAGAAAAAACGCCGGGCGAAGTGATTGTCCTGCCACCGGTACAGGTCCGGCGTCCGACGCCGCCCGTCAGGCGCTGGCTACGTGAAACCGTACAGCGACTCCTGCCACCCCTGCTCGGGCTGGGGCTGCTTTTGCTCTGCTGGCAGCTGGCGGCGATCAACGGCAAGGGCTTTCCGACCCCGCTGAGTACGCTCGATTCCGCGCTGACCCTGTTTGCCGATCCTTTCTATCAGGACGGGCCGAACGACATGGGCATCGGCTGGAACGTGCTGGCCTCGCTGCAACGGGTGGCGGTGGGCTTCGGGTTGGCGGCGCTGGTGGGTATTCCGCTGGGCTTTTTGATCGGCCGCTCGCTGTTCTTTGCCCGCATGTTTAATCCGCTGATTGCGCTGCTGCGTCCGGTCAGTCCGCTGGCGTGGCTGCCTATTGGCCTGCTGCTGTTCCAGAAGGCGGAGCCGGCTTCGAGCTGGACCATTTTTATCTGCTCTATCTGGCCGATGGTGATTAACACCGCCGAAGGCGTACGCCGCATTCCGCAGGATTATCTCAACGTGGCTCGCGTCTTACAGCTTTCGGAGTGGACGGTGATGCGGCGCATTCTCTTCCCGGCGGTGCTGCCCGCGGTGCTGACCGGCGTGCGTCTCTCGATTGGCATTGCCTGGCTGGTGATCGTCGCTGCTGAAATGCTGACCGGCGGTCTGGGGATCGGTTTCTGGATCTGGAACGAATGGAACAACCTCAACGTGGAAAACATCATCATCGCCATCGTCATTATCGGCGTCGTCGGCCTGCTGCTGGAGCAGGGGCTGATGCTGATCGCTCGTCGCTTCAGCTGGCAAGAAAAATAGGGGAGTCGCTATGAAACCATTAATTCAGGTGCAGGCCGTCAGCCAGCGCTTCAATACCGCCAGCGGCGAATTTCTGGCCCTGCAAAACGTCTCTTTCGACATTTATGAAGGGGAGACCGTCAGCCTGATTGGCCACTCAGGATGCGGTAAATCAACGCTGCTGAACCTGATTGCCGGCATTACCTTACCCACGGAAGGCGGGCTGCTGTGCGATAACCGCGAAATCGCCGGACCGGGCCCCGAGCGCGCGGTGGTCTTTCAGAACCACTCCCTGCTGCCGTGGCTGACCTGCTTTGACAATGTGGCGCTGGCGGTCGACCAGGTTTTTCGCCGCACCATGAGCAAAGCCGAGCGCAAGGAGTGGATCGAACACAACCTGGATCGGGTGCAAATGGGCCACGCGCTGCACAAGCGTCCGGGGGAGATCTCCGGCGGCATGAAGCAGCGGGTAGGGATTGCCAGAGCGCTGGCGATGAAGCCGAAGGTGCTGCTGCTGGATGAACCGTTTGGCGCGCTCGACGCCTTGACCCGTGCCCATTTGCAGGATGCGGTGATGCAGATTCAGCAGGCGCTGAACACCACCATCGTGATGATTACCCACGATGTCGATGAAGCGGTGCTGCTCTCTGACCGCGTCATGATGATGACCAACGGCCCGGCGGCGACGGTGGGAGAGATTCTCGCCATCGACCTGCCCCGGCCGCGCAATCGTGTCCAGTTGGCGGATGACAGCCGTTATCACCACCTGCGCCAGCAGATTCTCCATTTCCTCTACGAAAAACAGCCGAAGGCGGCGTAAGGGGCGGCGATGAAGCGGCGACTGGTGATTATCGGCAATGGTATGGCGGCCACCCGGCTGGCGGAGACGCTGGTGGCGCGGGGGGGCGACAAATTTCAGATAGTGATTATCGGGGATGAACCCTGGCAGGCCTATAACCGTATCCAGCTGTCACCGGTACTGGGCGGGGAAAAAACGCTGGCGCAAACGCGGCTGCTGCCAGAGGAGTGGTATCACCAGCACGGCGTAACGGTTCGCCGTGACGAATCGGTGCTGGCGGTGGAGATGTCGACGCGAACGCTGCGCACCACGCGAGGCGAGCTCTGCTGGGATGAGCTGATTTTCGCCACCGGTTCACAGGCTTTCATCCCGCCGCTGCCCGGTGTGGCGCTGCCGCACGTCTATGCGTTTCGCACCTTTGCCGATGTGGCCGCCATTCTGGCAACCGACGGTCCGGCGGTCGTCATCGGCGGCGGGGTGCTCGGCGTCGAGGCTGCGGCTGCGTTACGACGTCATGGTGACAATGTCACTTTACTGCATCGCGGCGAGCGGCTGATGGAACAGCAAACCGATGCCTTTGCTGGCCAGCAGCTACAGCAACAGCTGGAGGAGCGAGGGATTCAGTGCGTCACGGGCTGCGGGATTGCCGCGATTCGCGAGCATGACGTTGTGCTGGAGGATGGTCGGGCATTTGCAGCCAGTCGCGTGGTGCTGGCGACCGGCGTGCGCCCCAACATTCAGCTGGCGCAGCGTAGCGGCCTGGCGTGTCGGCGCGGCATTGTTGTTGACCATCAGCTGGCTACAGCGCTGCCGGGGGTTAGCGCCCTTGGCGAATGCTGCGAAATTGACGGTCAGACCTGGGGACTGGTGGCGCCTTGTCTGCGCCAGGCTGAGGTGCTGGCCGGGCGGCTATGCGGCGCGCCGGAGGCGGATTTTCACTGGCAGGATAGCGGTACCCGCCTGAAAGTCACCGGGATCGCGCTGTTCAGCGCCGGCGAGTCGCAGGCCGGTGACCACGATGAGATCTGGACCAGCTGGGACCCGCTGGCCCGCCACTACCGCCGCCTGCTGGTCCGCGACGGCAAGCTACAGGGTGTTTTACTGCTGGGCGACTGCGCAAATGCCGCGCCGCTCACCGCGCTGCTGGCTACCCACGCGCAGCCAGACTGGCTTTTTGATCCTTCTTCAACGCAGCCGCGCGCTGCAGGTGAATTTTCTATGACAAAACCTGTTTTGGTGCTGGTCGGACACGGCATGGTCGGCCACCATTTTCTTGAGCAATGCGTCAGCCGTAACCTGCATCAACAGTTTCGGATCGTGGTGTTTGGCGAAGAGCGTTACGCCGCCTACGACCGGGTGCATTTATCAGAATATTTCGCCGGCCGTAGCGCGGAGTCGCTGTCGCTGGTGGACGGCGATTTCTTCGCCCGGCACGGCATCGAACTGCGGCTGTCTGAGACGATTGCGGCCATTGACCGCGAAGCGCGGGTGGTACGTGATACCAGCGGGCATGAAACCCATTGGGATAAACTGGTGCTGGCGACCGGCTCGTATCCCTTCGTTCCGCCGGTTCCGGGTCACGATCTGGAGGGCTGTTTCGTCTACCGCACCCTCGATGACCTGGACCGTATTGCCGCCTGCGCCAGCAGCGCAAAACGCGGGGTGGTGATTGGCGGCGGTCTGCTGGGGCTGGAGGCCGCCAACGCGCTCAGGCAGCTGGGGCTGGAAACCCACGTGGTGGAGTTTGCGCCGAATCTGATGGCGGTCCAGCTGGATAGCCAGGGTGCCGCAATGCTGCGGGAGAAAATCCATGATATTGGCGTCGGTGTCCACACCAGTAAGACGACTCAGAGTATTGCGCGCTGTGATGATGGCCTGGTGCTGAACTTTGCCGATGGCGAATCGCTGGCTACCGATATGGTGGTCTTTTCCGCCGGTATTCGTCCGCAGGATACGCTGGCGCGCGGCAGCGGGCTGACGGTGGGAGAACGCGGCGGGATCGTCATCGACAATCAGTGCCGCACCTCCGATCCGCAGGTGCTGGCGATTGGCGAATGCGCCCTGTGGCAGAACAAAATCTATGGCCTGGTGGCGCCGGGCTATCAGATGGCGAGAGCGGCGGCGGCAATGCTGGCTGGAGAAGAGGCGAGTTTCAGCGGCGCCGATATGAGCACCAAACTGAAACTGCTGGGGATCGATGTGGCCTCTTTCGGCGACGCCCAGGGGCGTACGCCCGGAAGCCAGAGCTACCAGTGGACCGACGGTCCCGGGCAAATCTACAAGAAAATCGTCGTCAGCCAGGATGGTAAAACGCTGCTGGGCGGGGTGCTGGTGGGCGACGCCAGCGATTACGCCACGCTGCTGCAAATGATGTTGAACGCGATGGCGCTGCCCGCGCGCCCGGAAAGCCTGATTCTGCCGACGCTGGAGGGGAGCACGGCAAAAGCGCTGGGAGTGGCGGCGCTGCCGGACAGCGCGCAGATCTGCTCGTGCCACAACGTCACTAAAGGTGATATCTGCCAGGCGGTCAGCGCTGGCGCCAGCGATATCCCGGCGATAAAAAGCGGTACCCGGGCGGCGACCGGCTGCGGCGGATGCAGCGCGCTGGTCAAGCAGGTGATGGAATATCAGCTCTCGGCGCAGGGCGTTGAAGTGAAAAAAGATATCTGCGAACACTTCCCGTGGTCGCGTCAGGAGATCTACCACCTCGTGCGCGTGAACCATATCCGCACCTTTGATCAGCTGATGAGTCGTTACGGTCAGGGGCATGGATGCGAAATCTGTAAACCGCTGGTGGCTTCGGTTCTGGCCTCCTGCTGGAATGAGTACCTGCTGAAACCGGCGCATTTGCCGCTCCAGGACACCAATGATCGCTACTTCGCCAATATTCAGAAAGATGGCACCTATTCCGTGGTCCCGCGTATGGCGGCAGGCGAAGTGACGCCGGACGGGCTGATTGCCATCGGACAGATTGCCAAACGCTACCAGCTGTACAGCAAAATTACCGGTGGCCAGCGGATCGATCTGTTTGGCGCCCGGCTCGAAGCGCTGCCGGCTATCTGGCGCGAGCTGGCGGAGGCTGGCTTTGAAACCGGTCACGCCTACGGTAAGTCGCTGCGAACGGTGAAATCCTGCGTCGGCTCGACCTGGTGTCGCTACGGTGTCCAGGACTCGACGGCGCTGGCGGTCACCCTTGAGCATCGTTACAAGGGACTGCGTGCGCCGCACAAGATCAAAATGGCGGTCTCCGGCTGTACCCGCGAATGCGCCGAGGCGCAGGGGAAAGATATCGGGGTGATTGCCACGGAAAAAGGCTGGAATCTTTACGTCTGCGGCAACGGCGGTATGAAGCCGCGACATGGCGATCTGTTTGCCAGCGATATCGACGACGCGACGCTGATCCGCACGGTGGACCGCTTGCTGATGTTCTATATCCGCACTGCCGACCGGCTGCAGCGAACCAGTACCTGGATGGATAACCTCGAAGGCGGAATCGACTACCTGCGCGAGGTGATCCTCGAAGACAGCCTTGGGATCGGCGAAGAGCTGGAGCAGGAGATGGCGCGGGTGGTGGCGAGCTACCAGTGCGAATGGCAGACCACGCTGAACGATCCGCAGCGGCTGGCGCTGTTCCGATCATATGTTAACAGCGATCGACCGGATGACGCCGTGCAGCGGCACATGTTGCGCGGTCAGCCGCAGCCGGTCGCCGCAGCGGTACGCTGCGAAGGTGAGGTGTCGACCCGTCCATGGCAGGCCATTTGCGATCTGGAGGCCATTCCCGCGCAGGCCGGGATTGGCGCGCGGCTGGGCGAGCGCCAGATTGCGCTGTTTCGTTTTGGTGAACAGGTTTATGCCCTCGACAACCTGGAACCCGGTAGCGACGCCAACGTGCTGTCGCGCGGCATACTGGGCGATGCCGGCGGGGAGCCGATTGTCATTTCGCCGCTGTATAAACACCGTATCCGGCTGCGCGACGGGCGTCCCTGCGATGGCGGTGAACCGATGGTCCGCGCCTGGCCGGTGAGGATCGAAAACGGCACGGTATGGGTAGGGAATCAGCTTCTGCTGGCGCGTGCGGAGGCCTCCTGATGGATGAAATCCGAACGACCTGCCCCTATTGCGGAGTGGGCTGCGGCGTGCTGGCGCGAAAGGAGGAAAATGGCCTGGTCAGCGTGCGCGGCGATGAGCGCCATCCGGCAAACCTGGGACGCCTGTGCGTAAAGGGCGCGGCGCTCGGAGAAACCACCGGCCTTGAGGGGCGATTGCTGAGGCCTGAGCTGGAGGGGGAAACGGTCAGTTGGTCACGGGCGCTGGCGGCCGCCGGCAGCCGACTGCGGCAAATCATTGAGCAGCATGGGCCGCAGGCGGTGGCGTTTTACGCCTCCGGACAGCTGCTCACCGAGGATTACTACGCGGCGAATAAACTGATGAAGGGATTTATCGGCGCCGCCAATATCGATACCAATTCCCGGCTCTGTATGTCCTCGGCGGTGACCGGATACAAGCGCGCCTTTGGCGCCGACGTGGTGCCGTGTAGCTACGAGGATGTGGAAAACAGCGATCTGGTGGTGCTGGTGGGCTCAAATGCCGCCTGGGCGCATCCGGTGCTGTATCAGCGGCTGGTTCAGGCGAAACGTGATAATCCGCAGATGAAAGTGGTGGTGATTGATCCGCGTCGAACCGCCACCTGCGATATCGCCGATAGCCACCTGGCGGTTGCGCCCGGCAGCGATGGCGGGCTGTTTGTCGGCTTACTGCGGGCGATTGCCGAGGCCGACGCGCTGACGGGCGATTTTCGCGACCAGTCGCAGGCGCTGGCCGCCGCCGCAGCCTGGGATACGGCGCAGGTGGCCGAATTCTGCGGGCTGGAGGTGGAGCAGGTCGCCGGGTTCTATCGCGATTTCATCGCCGCGCCGCGAGCGATAACGCTCTACACCATGGGAATCAATCAGTCGGCCAGCGGCAGCGACAAGTGTAATGCCATTATTAACGTCCACCTGGCCTGTGGGAAATACGGCCGTTCGGGCTGCGGGCCGTTTTCGCTGACCGGACAGCCAAATGCGATGGGCGGCCGCGAGGTGGGGGGGCTGGCAACGATGCTGGCCGCCCATATGAATTTTGAGCCGCAGGATCTGCAGCGCCTCGCGCGTTTCTGGGGGACCGAGCGGCTGGCGCAGACGCCGGGGCTGACGGCGGTGGAGCTGTTTGCCGCCATCGGTCGCGGTGAGGTGAAAGCGGTGTGGATTATGGGGACCAACCCGGTGGTGTCGCTGCCGGACAGCCTTGCCGTCAGCCAGGCGCTGGCCGGGTGTCCGTTGGTGATCGTTTCCGATGTGAGCGCCCGGACGGATACGGCAGCATTGGCCCATATTCGTTTCCCGGCGCTGGCGTGGGGAGAGAAAAATGGCACCGTCACCAACTCGGAACGACGTATTTCCCGCCAGCGCAGCTTTCTGCCGCCGCCAGGCGAAGCCAAAGCCGACTGGTGGATAATCGCTCGCATGGCCGAACAGCTCGGCTTTGGCGCGGCCTTTGCCTGGCGCCATCCGCATGAGATTTTTAGCGAGCATGCCGCGCTTTCGGGGTTTGAAAATAACGGCCAGCGGGCGTTCGATATCGGTGGGCTGGCGGATCTCAGCCGTGAGGCGTGGGATAAGCTGGCGCCGGTTCGCTGGCCGGTCAGCCGCAGCGGCGCCGGTCTCGATTTACAGCAGGGCTGGCACGGCGATGGCAAATTGCGCATGGTGCCGGTGACGCCCCAGACCACGCGCGCCGCGACCGACGCCTTTTATCCGCTGATCCTCAATAGCGGCCGCATTCGCGATCAGTGGCATACCATGACCCGTACCGGTAGCGTGCCGCGCCTGATGCAGCATATTGCCGAACCGATCGTGGAGATCGCGCCAGCGGATGCCCGACGCCTGCAGCTGCGCGAGGGAGAACTGGCGCGAATCTGGTCGCGCAATGGGCTGATGGTGGCCAAAACGGTGATCAGCCGCGGGCAGCGCCCCGGCTCGCTGTTTGTGCCGATGCACTGGAATAATCAGTTTGCCCGACGGGGAAGGGTCAACGATCTGCTGTCGGCGATAACGGATCCCTGGTCCGGACAACCGGAGAGCAAACAGGTGGCGGTGGCGATTGCACCCTGGCGCCCCGCCTGGCAGGGGGAGCTGTTTTGTCGCCAGCCGGTTCCGTTGCCCGCGTCGGTCCACTGGCGTCGGCGGGCGACGTCGGGCGTGAGCCATCTCTCTTTAGCCGGAGAACACCATCCGCAGGAATGGTTAACCGACTGGTGTCGTCAGCAGGGGTGGCAGATGCAAACGGCACAGGCCGGGGCGCGATGGAGCCTGCTGGCCTGGCATGAGGGAACGCTGATGTTGGGCTGGTGGAGCCATCGCTGCGAGCCGGAAATCGATGTCGGGTGGATCGCCGACGCGTTTCGCTCTCCGCCGCAGACGCCCTCGCAGCGCCACGCGCTGCTCGGCGGGAAAAAAAGCGGCGAGACGGCCCCTGCGGGGCGGATCGTCTGCAGCTGCTTTAGCATCGGTGAACGGGCCATCAGCGAGGCTATCGCCCGCGGCTGTCGTACGCCCGGCGAGCTGGGGGCGGTGCTCAAATGCGGTACCAACTGCGGCTCTTGTATTCCCGAGCTCAAAGCGTTGCTGGCAGAAGAGCAGACGCGGGCATGAGGTTCGGGTTATTCCTGGAATGGTCATTGGGGCTATGGGAACGGGAAAAAAACGGTAAACTTAAAGACTGTCATCGTCCTTCGTGAGCCAATGTAACCCATTTAATGCCTGTGTCGTACCGCGTGACCCCACTCCTTCCACTACTCTTGCTGCTGGCAGGCCTTCCTGCGCGTGCCCTGCAGGGAAATACGGCGTTCAGTGAAAAGCAGGCGGCGCTGCCGGATCTGGGGATTGCGCCGCAGGTGGATGACGACGCCCGGCATTTTGCGGAAGTCGCGAAAAAGTTTGGTGAGGCCAGCATGAGCGATAATGGTCTGACGACCGGTGAACAGGCGCGAATGCTGGCCATCGGCAAGCTTGGCAACGAGCTGAGTCATCAGCTGGAAAACTGGCTCTCGCCGTGGGGCAATGCCAATGTCAATCTGCGGGTGGATAAAGAAGGTAACTTCACCGGCAGTCAGGGCAACTGGTTTATCCCGCTGCAGGATAACGGCGATTACCTGACCTGGAATCAGTATTCCGTCACCCAGCGGGAAAACGATCTGGTGGGGAACATTGGTCTGGGACAGCGCTGGCGAAGGGGCGACTGGCTGCTGGGCTATAACTCGTTCTACGACAAAGTGCTGGGTGAGCATATAGCGCGAGGCAGTATTGGTGCCGAAGCCTGGGGCGAATATTTGCGCCTGTCGGCCAACTATTACCATCCCGTCGGCAGCTGGCAGCATGGCGATAGCCTGACGCAGGAACAGCGGATGGCGAGCGGCTACGATGTTACCGCCCAGGCGCGGCTACCGTTCTATCAGCATATTAATACCAGCGTCAGCGTCGAGCAGTACTTTGGCGATAGCGTTGACCTGTTCCATTCCGGGACCGGCTACCGTAACCCGGTGGCGGTGTCGGTGGGGCTGAACTATACCCCCGTGCCGTTAGTGACCATGACGGCAAAACATAAGCAGGGTGAAAGCGGGCTCAGTCAAAACAACGTCGGTCTGAATCTGAACTACCGTTTTGGCGTGCCGCTTAAACAGCAGCTGGCGGCCGATGAGGTGGCGGTCAGCCGCTCCTTGCGCGGCAGTCGTTACGACAGCCCGGAACGCGATAATTTGCCGGTGGTCGAGTATCGTCAGCGTAAATCGCTGTCGGTCTACCTGGCGACGCCGCCGTGGGATTTACAGCCGGGGGAGACGGTGCAACTGAAGCTGCAAATTCGTAGCCTGCACGGGATAAAGTCGCTGAAATGGCAAGGCGATACGCAGTCGCTGAGCTTAACGTCTCCCGTAGATACCAACAGCCCGGACGGCTGGAGCGTGATTCTTCCGGCCTGGAGCAGCGATCCGGGAGCGACCAATCTGTGGCACCTGTCGGTGGTGGTGGAAGATAAAACGGGTCAGCGCGTTTCATCCAATGAGATCGCGCTGGCGCTGACCGAGCCGCTGGTCAAATTCTCGGCCGACGGCGTCACCTGGCGGGATACGCCTTAAAAAATCCGCTCCTGATGTACCCATACCGCCGCTTCAACACGTGATTTTAGCTTCATTTTCTTCAGCATATGCTTAACGTGCACCTTCACGGTACTTTCGGTTATCTCCAGACGACGGGCGATCATTTTGTTCGGCAGCCCCTGGGCGATCAGCTTGAGAATATCCCGCTCGCGCGGCGTCAGCTGGCTGATATCTCGGTCTGACGTGGCGCGGTTGGCGCGCAGGCTGGCTGCCAGCACCGGCGTGAGCGCTTCGCTGAGGACCATCTCGCCCGCCGCGGCCTGCTGCAACGCTTTTAAGAGATCTTCTGGTTCCATGTCTTTCAGCAGGTAGCCGTCAGCGCCGCGTTTGAGAGCGGTGACCACATCTTCTTCGTGGTTAGAGACGCTGAATACCACGATGCGACCGGAGAGCGACTTTTCACGCAGCTTATCGAGGGTTTCCAGACCGTTCATTCCGGGCATGTTGAGATCCAGCAGGATCAGATCGGGGTCCAGCGTCTCCGCGAGGGCGATACCTTGTTCACCGTTGCTGGCCTCGCCAATAACCTGAATATCGCTGGCCATACTGACGAGCTGTTTGACGCCGGTGCGCAGCATCGGATGATCGTCAATGAGAAGGATGGTTGCCCGTTCCTGTTGACTCATAGGGGTCTCCTTATTGGATTGAAAACGATTTTTCCGGGATAAAAGTGACGACCACTTCGGTACCGCCGTTTTCCCGGCGACGAACCTGACAGTCTCCGCGCAAACTCTGGGCGCGATCCCGCATGATAATTAAGCCGTAATGGTTGCTTCGTTCCGCCTGATCGGGCACGCCGCGGCCGTTGTCTGCAACCACCAGCCGTACCTGGTTGTCCCGCAGTGAGACGGTGACGGTCACTTCGGTCGCCTGCGCGTGCTTCAGCGCATTACTCAGCGCCTCACGAGCGATTTGCAGGACGTGAATAGCCTGATGCGACGGGACAAAGCGCGGCGGTAGCTGGTAATCAAGCTGGACGGTAAAGCCAAAATGGGCGCTGTACTCCTGGCAGCTGGACTCCAGTGCCGGGCGCAGTCCCGCTTCGGTTAATTGCAGGCGGAAGGTCGTCAGCAGTTCACGCAGCTGTGCCCATGACGTATTCAGCTCATTGCGAATCTGGCCCAGCAGCTGACGGCTCTCTTCCGGCAGGTTTTCACCCTGCATTTGTAAACAGCTGACCTGCATTTTCATACAGGAGAGCGATTGGGCGATGGAGTCGTGCAGCTCGCGGGCGATGGTGGCGCGTTCCTCCATCACGATCAGCTGCTGCTGATGCTCCTGGTGCCTGTCGAGGGCCAGCGTGGAGGTCAGCTGTTCGACTAACGTATCCACCAGCTGCTGCTGATCGTGGCTCAGGTGACGTCCTGCGGGCAGCGTCGCCAGCAGGATCCCGTACTGGTTATGGGCATCGGACAGCCGCCATTTCAATGTGGCGCCGGCATCCGGCAGCGGCGGCAGATTGCGAGGACATAAATAGCAGCCTTTGTCATCGCACTCTAAATCTGAGTGGCAGACGAATTCCTGATGATTGTCCTCATCTTCGAAGTCATACACCCGCACCTCAATATCGCGCAGCAGCGTCAGCCCCTGCAGGCCGTTGAGCACCGGTGAAATACGCTCACAAAGCGGGGCGCTGGAGTGCAGACGACGATTGGCCTGCCACAAAAAGGCGAGGATTTCATTTTTCTGCTCCAGCCCGGCGGTTTTTTCCTGCACCCGTCGTTCGAGCACTGAATAGCTTTCCGCCAGCTCTTTTGACATGTTGTTAAGCGCCATACCGAGGCTGGCCATCTCATTACGACCGCTGATATGGACGCGTTGGGTAAAATCACGATGGCTGACCGCCCGGGCCATGGCCAGCAGCTGTTTCCACGGGCGCAGCAGACGGGCCCGCAGCCAGACGATAGTGAACAAAAACAGCAGCGCCATGCCGATGGCCATCACCCGCTGCATCCAGACGACGTAGCGGATGCGCTGCTCGGTGGTGTGATCAAAAGAGGTGACCAGGTGGTCTATCCGGTCGACAAAGCTGGCGACGTCCGTGGCGACGGTAGCCTGATTCTGCGCGTGTTTCATCCCCGGCGCCAGTTCCAGCTGCCAGTACTGCTGAAGCGCTTTAAGCTGGCCATCCTGGCCGTCTCGGAGGGCGGCATTCTGCAGCTCTTCGCTGAAGACGGTGGCGTTCATTTCGTCGAGCAGCTTGCTATCGCTCGCGTTGAGCGGGATTGCCGCCAGCAGACGATAGCTTTGCATTCTCAGCGAACCGGCCTTATTGATCGCGTGCGCGCTGCCCTGTACGCCGTGTACCAGACGGGCAGAGATACCGATTCCTGCGACGCCAATCGCTGTCGATAGCAGCACGATTAACGCCAGTTGATTCACTAACGTAAGCGGGGTAAAAAGACGTTTTAACATAGCGTGCGTGGCTCCTGACCGGCAAACCATCCGGGAGTGGCGTCTATTCTCGGATATCCCATGGAGTATACCCATACCCATAAGGGATTACCCCTTAATTGTCGGTGGTGGGTAGGTTTGCGGGAGGCGATGGCTTAAACCCGGCAGCCATGTGAAAAACCACACTTTTTTTAGCGAAAATGGCTACTCACTTCGGGTGATGGGCTTTTTTTAAGCAATTTAATGACCACTTTTCCTTTGATTTATATCAACTTACCGCCCTCTGTAACCCCTAATGTAGCGGCAGGATATATGAATAATCAGAGGTATTTATGAGTCAATCTTCCCTACCGGAGAAGGCCAGTACTTCAGTCATCACCGACTGGCGTCCTGAAGATCCCGAGTTCTGGCAGCAGCGCGGCCACCGCGTTGCAAGCCGGAATTTATGGATCTCCGTTCCCTGTCTGTTGCTGGCGTTTTGCGTCTGGATGTTGTTCAGCGCGGTGGCGGTCAATCTGAATAAGGTCGGCTTCCAGTTCACGACCGACCAGCTGTTTATGTTGACCGCGCTGCCGGCACTCTCCGGGGCGTTATTGCGTGTTCCCTATGCCTTTATGGTGCCGCTGTTTGGTGGCCGTCGTTGGACCGCCTTCAGTACCGGGATCATGATTGTCCCCTGCGTATGGCTGGGTTTCGCGGTGCAGGATACCTCTACGCCGTTCAGCGTCTTTGTGATTATCTCTCTGCTTTGCGGTTTTGCCGGGGCCAACTTTGCTTCCAGCATGGCCAACATCAGCTTCTTCTTCCCGAAGCAGAAGCAGGGCGGTGCCCTCGGTCTTAACGGCGGCCTTGGCAATATGGGCGTCAGCGTGATGCAGCTGGTTGCACCGCTGGTGGTTTCGCTGTCTATTTTCGCCGTCTTTGGCGGTACGGGCAGCGAGCAGCCGGATGGTTCGATGCTGTATCTGGAAAACGCGGCGTGGATCTGGGTGCCGTTCCTGATTATCTTCACCCTGGCGGCGTGGTTCTTTATGAACGACCTGTCGGCCTCGAAGGCATCGTTGAGCGAGCAGCTGCCGGTGCTGAAGCGCGCCCATCTGTGGGTCATGGCGCTGCTCTATCTGGCCACTTTTGGCTCATTTATCGGCTTCTCGGCGGGCTTTGCGATGCTGTCGAAAACCCAGTTCCCGGATGTGCAGATTCTGCACTTTGCCTTCTTCGGGCCGTTTATCGGCGCGCTGGCGCGTTCGATGGGCGGGGCTATCTCTGACCGTCTGGGCGGTACCCGCGTCACGCTGGTGAACTTTGTGGTGATGGCTATCTTCAGCGGCCTGCTGTTCCTGACGCTGCCAACGAATGGTGTCGGCGGTAACTTCATTGCCTTCTTCGGCGTGTTTATGGTGCTGTTCCTGACGGCCGGTCTGGGCAGCGCGTCTACCTTCCAGATGATTTCGGTAATCTTCCGTAAAATGACCATGGAACGCGTAAAAGCGCAGGGCGGTAATGAAGAGCAGGCGATGCGTGAAGCCGCAACGGATACGGCGGCAGCGCTGGGCTTTATCTCTGCCATCGGCGCTATCGGCGGGTTCTTTATTCCGAAAGCGTTTGGTATTTCTCTGGAACTGACCGGTTCTCCGGCAGGCGCCATGAAGATCTTTTTCGTCTTCTATGTTGCCTGCGTGCTGATTACCTGGGCGGTTTACGGTCGTAAACAGAAGTCTTAAGCCCTCTTTGTTTGCTCACAGGGCGCAATGCATATTGCGCCCTTTTTTATGTCGTCAGGAGTGAGGTCAACCCGCCGACAGGAGTATCTACCCCTTAATACCCCGGTGAACGCCGCAGGCGTACAATAACCGCTCATTTTTTATTAAAATCCTTAAAAAACATAAAGATAAAAAATAGAAAATGCTACCACTTCGGTGGTATTCACCGCTTGAGGGGCTATTTATAAGCCCTATCGCATTGATCGTTATCAATTCTCTCCCTCTTTCATAGCGTTACCTTCGCTGCAAATCCAGCAATGTCGATTTATCAGAGAGCCGTCAGGCTCCAAACAGGAGAAACCCGATGAGTAAATTCCTGGACCGGTTTCGCTACTTCAAACAGAAGGGTGAAACCTTTGCCGATGGGCATGGCCAGCTTCTAAACACCAACCGGGACTGGGAGGATGGATACCGCCAGCGCTGGCAGCATGACAAAATTGTGCGCTCCACTCACGGGGTAAACTGCACCGGCTCATGCAGCTGGAAGATTTACGTTAAAAACGGTCTCGTCACCTGGGAAACCCAGCAGACCGACTATCCGCGTACTCGCCCGGATATGCCGAACCACGAGCCTCGCGGCTGCCCGCGCGGCGCCAGCTACTCCTGGTATCTCTACAGCGCCAACCGTCTGAAGTATCCGCTGATGCGCAAACGGCTGATGAAAATGTGGCGCGAAGCGAAAGCGCAGCATGCCGATCCGGTGCATGCCTGGGCTTCCATTATTGAAGATGCCGATAAAGCCAAAAGCTTCAAACAGGCGCGTGGGCGCGGCGGTTTCGTCCGTTCCTCCTGGCAGGAAGTGAATGAGCTGATCGCGGCTTCTAACGTCTACACCGTCAAAACCTACGGTCCGGATCGCGTGGCTGGCTTCTCGCCAATCCCGGCGATGTCGATGGTCTCCTATGCCTCCGGCGCGCGCTATCTGTCGCTGATTGGCGGCACCTGTCTGAGCTTCTATGACTGGTACTGCGACCTGCCGCCGGCCTCCCCGCAGACCTGGGGTGAGCAGACCGACGTCCCGGAATCAGCCGACTGGTATAACTCCAGCTACATTATCGCCTGGGGCTCCAACGTACCGCAGACCCGTACGCCGGATGCGCACTTCTTCACCGAAGTTCGCTATAAAGGCACCAAGACCGTGGCGATTACCCCGGACTACGCCGAAATCGCCAAGCTCTGCGACCTGTGGCTGGCGCCGAAGCAGGGCACCGATGCGGCGATGGCGCTGGCGATGGGCCACGTCATGCTCCGTGAATTCCATCTCGATAAACCGAGCCAGTATTTCACCGACTACGTTCGCCGTTACAGCGATATGCCGATGTTGGTTATGCTGGAAGAGCGAGACGGTTATTACGCCGCGGGCCGCATGCTGCGCGCTGCCGACCTGGTGGATGGCCTGGGCCAGGAGGAGCATCCGGAATGGAAAACCGTCGCCTTTGATGAAAAAGGTGAAATGATGGCGCCGAACGGCTCTATCGGCTATCGCTGGGGTGAAAAAGGGAAATGGAACCTTGAGCAGCGTAACGGTACCACCGGCGAAGAGGTTGAACTGCGCCTGAGCCTGCTCGGCAGCCACGACGATGTTGCGCAGGTTGGCTTCCCGTACTTTGGCGGTGACGGCACCGAACACTTCGCCAGCGTCGAACTGGAAAATATTCTGCTGCATAAGCTGCCGGTGAAACGTCTGCAGCTGGCGGATGGCACCACCGCGCTGGTGACCACCGTGTACGACCTGACCATGGCCAACTACGGTCTGGATCGCGGCCTCAACGATGAAAACTGCGCAACCAGCTACGATGATATTAAAGCCTATACGCCGGCGTGGGCGGAAAAAATCACCGGCGTCTCCCGCGCGCACATCATTCGTACCGCGCGTGAATTTGCCGATAACGCCGATAAGACTCATGGTCGTTCGATGATTATTGTCGGTGCCGGTCTGAACCACTGGTACCACCTTGATATGAACTACCGTGGTCTGATCAACATGCTGGTCTTCTGCGGCTGCGTGGGGCAGAGCGGTGGCGGTTGGGCGCACTACGTGGGCCAGGAAAAACTGCGTCCGCAGACCGGCTGGCAGCCGCTGGCGTTTGCGCTCGACTGGCAGCGTCCGGCGCGTCACATGAACAGTACCTCTTACTTCTATAACCACTCCAGCCAGTGGCGTTATGAAACCGTCACCGCGCAGGAACTGCTGTCGCCGCTGGCGGACAAGTCGCGCTACAGCGGCCACATGCTGGACTTCAACGTGCGCGCTGAACGCATGGGCTGGTTACCGTCGGCGCCTCAGCTGGGCATCAACCCGCTGCGCATTGCCGATGCGGCGAAAAAAGCCGGTATGAGCGCGGTGGATTACACCGTTAAGTCCCTGAAAGAAGGCTCGATTCGCTTTGCGGCGGAGCAGCCGGAAAACGGCAAAAACCATCCGCGTAACCTGTTTATCTGGCGTTCCAACCTGCTGGGCTCCTCCGGTAAAGGCCACGAGTACATGCTGAAGTACCTGCTGGGTACCGAGCACGGTATTCAGGGGCTGGATCTGGGCAAGCAGGGCGGCGTGAAGCCGGAAGAGGTGGAGTGGCGGGATAACGGCCTCGACGGCAAACTGGATCTGGTGGTGACGCTGGACTTCCGCCTGTCGAGCACCTGTCTCTATTCTGACATCGTCCTGCCGACCGCCACCTGGTATGAAAAAGACGACATGAATACGTCGGATATGCATCCGTTTATTCACCCGTTGTCTGCCGCCGTTGACCCGGCCTGGGAATCGAAAAGCGACTGGGAAATCTACAAAGGCATCGCGAGGAAATTCTCCGAAGTCTGCGTGGGACATCTGGGGAAAGAAACCGACGTGGTCACGCTGCCTATTCAGCACGACTCCGCCGCCGAACTGGCGCAGCCGCTGGATGTGAAGGACTGGAAAAAAGGCGAGTGCGACCTGATCCCCGGTAAAACCGCGCCGCATATCATTGCGGTTGAGCGCGACTACCCGGCAACCTATGAACGCTTCACCTCTATCGGCCCGCTGATGGAGAAAATCGGTAACGGGGGCAAAGGCATCGCCTGGAACACCCAGAGCGAAATGGACCTGCTGCGTAAGCTCAACTACACCAAGGCGGACGGCCCGGCGAAAGGTCAGCCGATGCTGGATACGGCGATTGACGCGGCAGAAATGATCCTCACGCTGGCGCCGGAAACCAATGGCCAGGTGGCGGTGAAAGCCTGGGCGGCGCTCAGCGAATTTACCGGTCGCGATCATACCCACCTGGCGCTCAACAAAGAAGACGAGAAGATCCGCTTCCGTGATATTCAGGCGCAGCCGCGCAAGATTATCTCCAGCCCGACCTGGTCTGGCCTGGAAGACGAGCATGTCTCCTACAACGCCGGTTATACCAACGTTCATGAGCTGATTCCGTGGCGTACGCTTTCTGGTCGACAGTCCCTCTATCAGGATCATCAGTGGATGCGCGACTTCGGTGAAAGCCTGCTGGTGTACCGGCCGCCGATCGACACCCGCTCGGTGAAATCGGTGATGGGAGAGAAGTCCAACGGCAACCCGGAGAAGGCGCTGAACTTCCTCACGCCGCACCAGAAATGGGGTATTCACTCCACTTACAGCGACAACCTGCTGATGCTGACATTAGGTCGCGGTGGGCCGGTCGTCTGGATGAGCGAAGAAGATGCCAAAGAGATTGGGATTGAAGACAACGACTGGATTGAAGTTTTCAACAACAACGGCGCGCTGACCGCCCGAGCAGTAGTGAGCCAGCGGGTACCGGCCGGGATGACCATGATGTATCACGCGCAGGAACGTATCGTAAACCTGCCGGGTTCAGAAATTACCGGGCAGCGCGGCGGTATTCATAACTCGGTGACGCGTATTACGCCGAAACCGACCCATATGATCGGTGGCTATGCGCACCTGGCGTATGGCTTTAACTACTATGGCACCGTCGGTTCTAACCGCGATGAGTTCGTGGTAGTCCGTAAAATGAAGAACATTAACTGGCTGGATGGCGAAGGCAATGACCAGGTACAGGAGAGCGTAAAATGAAAATTCGTTCACAAGTCGGCATGGTGCTGAATCTCGATAAATGCATCGGCTGTCATACCTGCTCAGTGACCTGCAAAAACGTCTGGACCAGCCGTGAAGGGACCGAGTACGCGTGGTTCAACAACGTTGAAACCAAGCCAGGCACCGGCTTCCCGACCAACTGGGAAGATCAGGAGAAATGGAAGGGCGGCTGGATCCGTAAGATCAACGGTAAGCTGGTACCGCGTATGGGTAACAAAGCGCTGCTGCTGGGTAAAATCTTTGCTAACCCGCATCTACCGGGTCTGGACGATTATTACGAGCCGTTTGATTTTGACTACCAGACGCTGCACAACGCGCCGGCAGACAGCAAGGCGCAGCCCATCGCCCGCCCGCGCTCGCTGATTACCGGTCAGCGGATGGACAAGATCGAGAAAGGCCCGAACTGGGAAGACGATCTGGGCGGTGAGTTCGAGAAACTGTCGAAAGACAAAAACTTCGAGAACATGCAGAAAGCGATGTACGGCCAGTTTGAAAACACTTTCATGATGTATCTGCCGCGCCTGTGCGAACACTGCCTCAACCCGGCGTGCGTGGCGACGTGCCCGAGCGGCGCTATCTACAAACGCGAAGAAGACGGCATTGTGCTGATCGATCAGGACAAATGCCGCGGCTGGCGAATGTGTATTACCGGCTGCCCGTACAAGAAGATCTACTTTAACTGGAAGAGCGGCAAATCCGAGAAATGTATCTTCTGCTACCCGCGTATTGAAGCGGGTCAGCCGACGGTCTGCTCTGAGACATGCGTCGGTCGTATTCGTTACCTTGGCGTGCTGCTGTATGACGCGGATGCCATCGAAACGGCGGCAAGCACCGAGAACGAAAAAGATCTGTACCAGCGTCAACTGGATGTCTTCCTCGATCCGCACGATCCGAAAGTGATTGAGCAGGCGCAGAAAGACGGTATTCCGCTGAGCGTAATTGATGCGGCGCAAAAATCGCCGGTCTATAAAATGGCGATGGACTGGAAGCTGGCGCTGCCGTTGCACCCGGAATATCGCACGCTGCCGATGGTCTGGTATGTGCCGCCGCTGTCGCCGATCCAGTCCGCCGCCGATGCGGGGGAACTGGGCAGCAACGGCATCCTGCCGGATGTCGAAAGTCTGCGCATCCCGGTCCAGTATCTGGCCAACCTGCTGACCGCAGGCGATACCGAGCCGGTTCTGTTGGCGTTGAAACGCATGCTGGCGATGCGTCATTTCAAACGTACGGAAACCGTCGATGGCGTCATCGATACGCGGGCGCTGGAAGAGGTCGGGCTGACCGAAGCGCAGGCGCAGGAGATGTACCGCTATCTGGCGATTGCGAACTACGAAGACCGTTTCGTGGTGCCGAGCAGCCATCGTGAACTGGCGCGCGAAGCCTTTCCGGAGAAAAACGGCTGCGGCTTTAGCTTCGGTGACGGCTGCCACGGGTCTGATTCGTCCTTCAACCTGTTCAACAGCCGCCGCATCGATGCCGTGGATGTGACCAGCAAAACGGAGCCGCACGCATGATCGAACTTGTGGTTGTTTCACGTCTGCTTGAGTACCCGGATGCGGACTTATGGCAGCATCAGAACGAACTCTTCGACGTTCTGGCTACGTCAGAGAAACTGGAAAAAGCGGATGCCCAGGCCCTGGGCGTCTTCCTGCGCGATTTAACCGCGCAGGATCTGCTGGATGCGCAGGCCGCCTATAGCGAACTGTTTGACCGGGGGCGCGCTACCTCGCTGCTGCTGTTTGAGCACGTGCACGGCGAATCTCGCGATCGCGGGCAGGCGATGGTCGATCTGTTGAATCAGTATGAGCAGCACGGTCTGGTGCTCGACAGCCGCGAGCTGCCCGATCATCTGCCGCTGTATCTGGAATATCTCGCGCAGCTGCCGGAGAGTGAAGCCATTGGCGGTCTGCAGGATATCGCGCCGATTCTGGCGCTGCTTTGCGCGCGTCTGCAGCAGCGTGAAAGCCGCTATGCCGTTCTGTTTGAACAGCTGCTGAAGCTGGCAAACAGTGCGGTAGATGAAGCGAAAGTGGCGGAAAAAATCGCCGATGAAGCGCGCGACGATACGCCGCAGGCGCTGGATGCCGTCTGGGAAGAAGAACAGGTGAAATTCTTTGCCGATCAAGGCTGCGGTGAGTCCGATATCGCCGCCCACCAGCGTCGTTTTGCCGGAGCCGTGGCCCCGCAATATTTGAATATCTCTAACGGAGGACAGCAATAATGCACTTCCTGAATATGTTCTTCTTTGACATCTATCCGTACATTGCCGGAGCGGTGTTCCTGATAGGGAGCTGGCTGCGCTACGATTACGGACAGTACACCTGGCGCGCCGCCTCCAGTCAGATGCTGGATCGCAAAGGGATGAATCTGGCGTCCAACCTGTTCCACATCGGGATTCTGGGCATTTTCGCCGGACACTTCCTTGGGATGCTGACGCCGCACTGGATGTATGAAGCGTGGCTGCCGCTGGAAGTGAAGCAGAAAATGGCGATGTTTGCCGGCGGCGCGTCCGGCGTGATGTGTCTGGTGGGGGGCGTACTGTTGCTGAAACGTCGTCTGTTCAGCCCGCGCGTACGGGCAACCACGACCGGTGCGGATATTCTGGTGCTCTCCGTGCTGATTCTCCAGTGTGCGCTGGGCCTGCTGACCATTCCGTTTTCGGCCCAGCATATGGACGGCAGCGAAATGATGAAGCTGGTGAACTGGGCACAGTCGGTGGTGACGTTCCACGGCGGCGCATCCGCGCATCTGGACGGCGTCGCCTTTATTTTCCGTATGCACCTGGTGCTGGGGATGACGCTGTTCCTGCTGTTCCCGTTCTCCCGTCTGGTACATATCTGGAGCGTGCCGGTAGAATACCTGACGCGCAGATATCAGATAGTCCGCGCCCGTCGCTAATAGCCCTGTCCGGCAGATCACACCCCGCTTTGGCGGGGTTTTTTGTGGCCCGACGCTAGCCCGTCGCCCCAGCCCAGATTATTTCCCGCCGCCGCAAACAGAATCAGCAGGCCTCCGACCAACTGCACCGGCGTCAGCGCATGGTGAAAGACCAGATAATCGACGACTATCGCCACAAGCGGATAGATAAAGGAGAGCGAACCGGTTATGGGCGTCGGCAGTTTCTGAATCGCACTGTAGAGCAGCTGGTACATAATACCGGTATGCACAATGCCCAGAATCAGCAGGTAGCGCCAGGGGAACCCGGCGGTGACATCGGGGGCGTGAACCAGCGGTAGCAGCATGATTGTCCCGACGATAACCTGAATAAAGGCAATATGCTGAGGCGGAAGCGGCCGCAGCTTGCGGGCGATCATCGCGGTTAAGGCGTAGAAAAAGGCGGCGCCAAGGGCCAGCGCAATACCCGTAGCCAGCTGGCTGCCATGAGCCTGCATCAGCTCGCTGGAGAGCAGGACGACCACGCCGAAAAAAGCCAATGTTAACCAGCCCCATTTCATCAGCGTCACCCGCTCGCCAGTCAGCATCCCCATCAGTACCAGCATAAACGGCTGAGTGTTATACACCACGGTAGCCATGCCAATCGAAATTCGGGCGTAAGCGGCAAACAGCAGCAGCCAGTTAATGACCAGCGCGATGCCGCCGAGGATCGCCAGCAGCAACGTTAGCCGCGTGAGCTGGCTGAACGGCTGGCGGCTGAAAGAGATAAACCCCAGTAAGGTCAGGGCGCCAATCAGGCAACGCCAGAAGACCACATCGATAACCGGCAAGCCGGAGAGTAAAACGAAGGCGCCGATCGAACCCGAAATGATCATCGCCAGACTCATTTGCCAGACGCCCGTTACTGTATGTGCCATTTTTCTACCTCCGTGATGATGCCAATATTGTCGTTAATCTGCTGACAGGTTGATATGCATGATCTAAGGTAAAAGGCGAGTATTGCTTTTATTTATCAGGTAAAACGAATGGAACACTTAATTGATAATATCGACCGCGCCATTCTGGCCTGTCTGGCGGAAGATGCGCGCATATCGCTCAAGGTGTTGAGCGCGCGGGTGGGGTTGACGTCACCCAGTACCGCAGAGCGGGTGAAGCGACTGGAGGAGCGCGGGGTGATTCAGGGATACGGCGCCCGGGTTAACCTTGCGGCGCTCGGTTATACCCTGCAGGCGCTGGTCCGCGTCAGACCGCTGCCGGGCTTGCTGCAGAAGGTCGATAAATATATCCAGGCAATGCCAGAATGTATCGAATGTGACAAGGTTACGGGCGAGGATTGTTTCGTGATGCGCCTGGTGGTGCGGGATATTGCGCAGCTTGATACCCTGCTGGATGGCCTGGCAGAACATGCCCAGTGTAATACTTCGATAGTAAAAAGCTCGCCGGTAACCCGCCGTCTGCCGCCGATGTAACGTCACTGAATAGCAGTATCAATGTGTTAACGATTTTGCTTGATTCGGAGCTAACTGCCACATGGGCAGAATAGAGTGCAAACGCGATGAGGTTAGCTAAGAAGTTACGGGAAGATGATGGTGGTGGGGGAAGGATGACTCAGCGCGTTGCGCTTCGCCCTTCGGGTCGTTGCCTGCGGCAACGCTTTCTCGCTATCGCTCGAATCGAACCTTGATCGAAGTTTCTCATCCTTCCCTGCATGGGCAGAATAGCGTGCAAACGCGATGAATTTAGCTGAGAAGTTACGGGAAGATGATGGTGGTGGGGGAAGGATTCGAACCTTCGAAGTCGATGACGGCAGATTTACAGTCTGCTCCCTTTGGCCGCTCGGGAACCCCACCAGGGGTAATTTCAGATGACAACATTCAGCGGAGTGAATGGTGGTGGGGGAAGGATTATTCGTCGCTTCGCGCCTCACCTTTCGGGCCGTTGCCTGCGGCAACGTTCTCTCGCTTGCGCTCGAGTCGAACCTTAATCGAAGGTTCTTACCCTTCCCGACAAGTGCAAACCTTGCTGAGATTTGCCGGGGTTACCACATTACTGTGGTGAATAATGGTGGTGGGGGAAGGATTCGAACCTTCGAAGTCGATGACGGCAGATTTACAGTCTGCTCCCTTTGGCCGCTCGGGAACCCCACCACGGGGTAATGCATAATACTGGCCTGCTTCCTTCTGGGGAAGCGGGGCGCATCATATCAAATGATGCGCCCCTGTAAAGCTTTCCGTTGATAAAATTAAACTGGTTGCCTGAAATTTACGCGTAAAGGTCTAATGCTAACCAGTTCATTTCATTATCGATTAAAGAATAATCGTTCGGTTGCCGTAAACAAACACGCGCTGAGCCAGAACCTGATACAGCGCGCGGCTCAGCACATTCTTTTCAACATCGCGCCCCGCGCGCATCATATCTTCCGCCGTATAGGTGTGATCGACATGAATTACATCCTGCATAATGATCGGGCCTTCATCCAGGTTGTCGTTAACGTAGTGGGCGGTAGCGCCGATGATCTTCACGCCGCGCTCATAGGCCTGATGATAAGGACGGGCGCCAATAAAGGCTGGCAGGAAGGAGTGATGAATGTTGATAATCTGGTTCGGGAAGCGGGAAACGAATTCCGGCGTCAGAACGCGCATATACTTCGCCAGCACCACATAATCCGGCGCATAGGATTCAATGGCGTCGCCCATCAGCTTGTCGTGTTCTTCGCGCGTCAGTCCTTCGTGGCTGACCAGCTGGAACGGAATATCAAAACGTTCAACCAGCGAGCGCAGGGTTTCATGGTTGCCGATGACCGCCGCAATCTCAACATCCAGGCCGCCATAGTTGGCTTTCATCAGCAGATCGCCCAGACAGTGTGCCTCTTTGGTGACCAGGATCACCACGCGACGGCGGCCAGCGGGGGTTAGTTCGCGTATAGAGCCTTCCGGCAGCGCGCTATCAAGGTCGGCGAGCAGAATGGCGTCATTAAAAATACCTTCCAGTTCGGTACGCATAAAGAAGCGACCGGTACGGTGATCGACAAACTCGTTGTTCTGCACGATATTCAGCTCGTGCTTGTAACAAATATTCGTGATACGCGCGATGAGTCCTTTCTGGTCAGGGCAAATGGTGCGTAGTACTTTACGTTGTAATGAATGCATCGCGAGGAAAATCCTGTAGTGTTTGCTATTGCCGGCGCCAGCTTTACTGGCCGCAGCATTTTTTAAATTTTTTACCTGAACCGCAAGGGCAGGGGTCGTTACGACCAATCAGCGGTCGTGTGCCGTCGATATAATACCACCGTCCATTTTCTTTTAAGAATCTGGAACGTTCAATAATCGCGCCGGGGCGGTTATCGTCGTGGTATCGCGCGATGAAACTGACGAATCCCTCGTTGGGGTGACGGCCTTCATCGGTAGCAAATACGGTTAAGCCTTGCCACTGCGTTTTAGCGAACCCCTTTTCCAGATCGTCCCGGAAGTGCTGTGGCTGGCAGGAAGGGTGCCAGGTGGCGATCAGGTAATCGGCATCCTTCATGACAAACGCGCTATAGCGAGATCGCATCAGCTGTGAGGGATCCGGTGCGGGCAACGAGCCGGTCAGATATCGCTGACAACATAAGCTATACTCCAGAGCGCTGCCACAAGGGCATAATGGCGACAAAGCGGCCTCCATGGAAAAAGAATCACGGCGCATCGGCGCCAAAGTGTTTTATGTTAACTGAGCTGTGGCAATGATGCCATGCTCGGAGTGGAAGGAAGTATATCGGTCATAATGAGAAAGCTTAAAATTGGTCTGGCGTTAGGGGCGGGAGCTGCCCGCGGGTGGTCGCATATAGGGACGATTAAAGCGCTACAGCGCGCGGGCATTGAAATTGATATCGTCGCAGGATGTTCAATCGGTGCGCTGGTGGGGGCCGCCTTTGCCTGCAATCGGCTTCCGGTCCTTGAGAAATGGGTCTCCTCTTTTAGTAACTGGGACGTGCTGCGGTTGATGGATCTTTCCTGGCGTCGCGGTGGCCTGCTGCGCGGTGAGCGCGTATTCAATCAGTTCCGACAGGTATTGCCCGTCTCCGATATTGAGCGCTGCGACCGTCGCTTTGCTGCGGTGGCGACCAATTTAAGCACCGGCCGCGAATTGTGGTTTACCGAGGGCGATCTGCACCAGGCCGTGCGCGCCTCCTGCAGCATGCCGGGCCTGATGTCACCGGTCATGCATAATGGCTACTGGCTGGTCGATGGCGCGGTAGTCAACCCCGTTCCGGTTTCCCTGGCGCGCGCGCTGGGGGCGGATATCGTGATTGCCGTCGACTTACAGCACGATGCGCATCTGATGCAGCAGGATTTGTGGTCCATTGAAAAACCTCAGCCTGAAGAAGACAAAGATTTTTCCTGGCATGCGAGGATTCGCGCGCGTCTGAGCGGAATGACCTCCCGTCGCGCGGCGACGCCAACGGCGATGGAGATTATGTCGACCTCTATTCAGGTGCTGGAAAATCGCCTGAAACGCAATCGGATGGCGGGCGATCCTCCCGATATTCTGCTGCAGCCTTTTTGCCCACAAATATCCACGCTTGATTTTCATCGTGCCGGTGAGGCGATTGCTGCCGGACATCAGGCGGTTGAAAAGAAGATGGATGAGCTACTACCCTTGGTGCGCACTGCGGTGTGACGCCATTTAACCAGGACTTAAGTAAATTCTGACAGGCGATAGTGTGAATTGCATGCCACTATTTAACTATCGTCAGCCAGAGGAGAGATCATGACGCAGCCATTGGCGGGAAAACTGATTCTGATAGTTGAAGACGAAGCCGTTTTCCGCTCACTCTTGCACTCCTGGCTAACCTCACTGGGCGCGACAACGGCACTGGCGGGGGATGGCGTGGAAGCGCTCCAGAAGATGGCCGAGTCCAAACCCGACCTGATGATTTGCGACATCTCTATGCCGCGAATGAATGGTCTTGAGCTGGTGGAGCAGCTACGCAACCGGGGCGAAACGCTGCCGATTCTGATGATTTCGGCAACGGAAAATATGGCCGATATTGCCAGGGCGTTGCGCCTTGGCGTCCAGGATGTGTTGCTAAAGCCGGTAAAAGATTTCAACCGCCTGCGGGAAACGGTGTATGCCTGTCTGTATCCCAATATGTTCAACTCGCGGGTTGAGGAAGAAGAACGGTTGTTTGAGGACTGGGACGCGCTGGTTAGCGACCCTACCGCAGCGTCAAGGCTGCTGCAGGAGCTTCAGCCTCCGGTACAGCAAGAAATTTCGAAGTGCCGTATTCATTATCGTCAACTGGTGTCGGCGGATAAACCCGGTCTGGTGCTCGATATTGCGCCATTATCAGAAAATGATCTGGCCTTCTATTGTCTGGATGTCACACGAGCAGGAGATAATGGGGTGCTGGCGGCGCTGTTGCTGCGGGCTTTGTTTAATGGATTGCTTCAGGAGCAGCTGGCCCATCAGGGGCAGCGCCTGCCGGAAATGGGGAGCCTGTTGAAACAGGTTAACCAATTACTGCGTCAGGCCAATTTACCTGGGCAATTTCCATTGCTGGTGGGTTATTACCATAGCGGTCTGAAAAATTTGATATTGGTATCCGCAGGTCTGAATGGCACACTCAATACCGGAGAACATCAAATTCAGATTAGCAATGGCGTTCCGTTAGGGACATTGGGTAACGCTTATCTCAACCAAATTAGCCAGCGCTGCGCATCATGGCAGTGCCAAATTTGGGGGGCCGGAGGGCGTTTGCGACTGATGTTGTCTGCGGAATGAACAATTACCTGTTTTTTTAAGCTGGTAGGATTACCGGGTAATCTTTTGCGGTGGTACTATCATTGCGTTTTATAAGTAAAGTCCTAATTCGAGGGAACACAAACCTTTTCAGACCAGGTTTGCCTGAGTGGACTGATATACTCGACACGTTATTATTAACGAAAAGTTTAAAAAACGAACAGTCCAGGAGATTTCAATGGCTGCCCTTAATTCTAAAGTAAGAAAAGCTGTTATCCCGGTTGCGGGATTAGGTACCAGGATGCTACCCGCCACCAAGGCTATTCCGAAAGAAATGCTGCCACTGGTAGATAAGCCTTTAATTCAGTACGTTGTTAACGAATGCATCGCAGCCGGAATTACTGAAATTGTTCTGGTGACCCATTCGTCTAAAAACTCTATCGAAAACCATTTCGATACCAGTTTTGAACTGGAAGCGATGCTGGAAAAACGTGTTAAACGTCAGCTGCTGGAAGAAGTTCAGTCTATTTGTCCGCCGCATGTCACCATTATGCAGGTCCGTCAGGGTCTGGCTAAAGGTCTGGGCCACGCGGTACTGTGCGCGCACCCGGTGGTGGGTGACGAGCCGGTCGCGGTTATTCTGCCAGACGTTATTCTGGATGAATTCGAGTCGGATCTTTCCCGTGATAACCTGGCCGAAATGATCTCCCGTTTTGATGAAACAGGATCCAGCCAGATTATGGTTGAGCCTGTCGCTGATGTTACCGCCTACGGCGTTGTCGACTGTAAAGGCGAGTCCCTGCAGCCGGGCGAAAGCGTCCCGATGGTGGGTGTGGTTGAGAAGCCGAAAGCCGATGTGGCGCCGTCTAACCTTGCTGTCGTCGGTCGCTATGTGCTGAGCGCGGACATTTGGCCGCTGCTGGCAAAAACGCCTCCGGGAGCCGGGGATGAAATCCAGCTGACCGATGCGATCGACATGCTGATCGAGAAAGAGACGGTTGAGGCCTATCATATGAAAGGTAAGAGCCACGACTGCGGTAATAAACTGGGCTATATGCAGGCGTTTGTGGAATATGGCGTGCGCCATAAATCCCTCGGCGCAGATTTTAAAGCCTGGCTGGAAAAAGCAGTAGCTAAGTAATCGTTTTCAGCATAATGATAAACCGGGAGCGAATTTCGTTTCCCGGTTTTTTTATATCGCCGGACGCAGATAAAAAAAATCCCGCCGAAGCGGGATTTTTCAAATACAGCTGATCGATTACAGCAGGAAATCGTCCAGGGTTTTACCCTGCTCGTCCATGGCTTTTTTGATCACTGCCGGGGTGCGGCCTTGACCTGTCCAGGTTTTGGTTTCGCCGTTTTCATCAACGTAGCTGTATTTAGCCGGGCGCGCAGCGCGTTTAGCTTTGGTACCCGCTTTGACTGCCGCCATGGTGCTCAGCAGTTCGTTCGGATCAATACCATCTGCAATCAGCATTTCACGGTATTGTTGCAGTTTACGAGTACGCTCTTCAATTTCTGCAGCTGCAGCGCTTTCTTCTTCGCGACGTTCGTTAACGACAACTTCTAATTTTTCCAGCATTTCTTCTAGCGTTTCAAGGGTGCATTCTCTTGCCTGCGCACGAAGAGTACGGATGTTGTTCAAAATTTTAAGTGCTTCGCTCATTGTAGTAATCTCAAACTTATATTGTGGGGTGGTTTGTTGGAGTAATAATAGAGCGATATAATCAGATGTGCAATAGGGGAGAATGTAAGGAATTCAAAATTACTTGTTATTTGTCGTGGTAATTAATTAATTTAAGTTAAATTCTACGTGCGACTTCACATCTTTTTTGCTTATAGCCTGACCTGAATCCTGCGCTAAAACCCTGAGATAGTATGCTTTTCTCTGTTGCCCGGGAGTAAAATTATACTTTGCAGGGATAAATATCCCTCTTGAGTATTAGCGTATTAGTAACGGCAATCTTTAATATAATCGGGTGAGCAAAAAACGTTATAGCGGGCTGGCGCCTGCTACGATTCGCACAAAAGGACAATCGTAGGGGGCCAACAAGGAGGGCTGTACAAATTGCCGGCACCCGCATTCAATTAAAAAAGCGTAATCTATCAGCAGGGGGGGACGAGCATAGCGTATGCCGCTATACCCATGCTGAAAGGGGGGATAGCACGGGAAAATATGCTACAATTTTGCCGCGATAAAACACACTGATTGGGGTGATGCAGCCGATGGCTCAACTTTATTTCTACTATTCTGCAATGAATGCAGGTAAGTCGACCGCTTTGTTACAGTCGTCATACAATTATCAAGAGCGAGGCATGCGTGCCCTGGTTTATACCGCCGAGATTGATGACCGCTTTGGTTCAGGTAAGGTCAGTTCAAGAATTGGTCTCTCCTCGCCAGCCCGGCTGTTTAACCCTCAAACCTCGCTCTTTAGCGATATTGCGGCCGAACATGCGCAACAGCCTGTTCATTGTGTCCTGGTGGATGAGAGTCAGTTTCTGACCCGCGAGCAGGTACATGAATTGTCTGAAGTCGTCGATCGCCTGGATATTCCGGTGTTGTGCTACGGCCTGCGTACGGATTTCCGTGGCGAGTTGTTTATTGGTAGTCAGTATTTATTAGCATGGTCCGATAAGCTGGTTGAATTAAAAACGATCTGCTTCTGCGGACGTAAAGCGAGCATGGTGCTGCGTCTCGATCAGGAAGGGCGGCCATATAATGAAGGTGAGCAGGTGGTGATTGGCGGGAATGAACGCTATGTTTCCGTTTGCCGTAAACATTATAAAGAAGCCTTAAGTGAAGGCTCGCTGACCCGGGTGCAGAGTAAACATCGCCCCTGCTAATCGTACAGATCATTCCCCTCCCAGGCGCCTGTATGGCGCCTGCTGCGTCTTCCTGCCGTGAACCGATACCCTGACTTTTATCCAGAACTGGTTACGCCTGAAACGCTTGCTGCTGCCGATGTTCCGTGATGGACTTCTCCTGGCCGGGTATCAACGGCATGAGGGCGTTGCGACCCTGATTGTGCTCCTGTGCCGCCGAAAACAAAGCTCTACCAGCGGTATCGTGGATACCCAGGTCGCAAATGCGCATCAGGAAAAAGCGTTTGCTATCGCTCATCTCATCTTCTCTGGCGGAAGGGGATAAAAAAAAGCCCCATCCGGAGATGGGGCTTTTTACCAGCGTTATCAGAGTCGATTAAGCAGATTTCTTCGCTTTTTTATCGGCTTTTGGTGCGGCTGCGGTTTCTTTCTTCGCGGCAGTTTCACCTTCGCTGAACTCGTTACCGTAGAAGGTATCCAGCAGAATCTGTTTCAGCTCGGCGATCAGCGGGTAGCGCGGGTTTGCGCCGGTGCACTGGTCATCGAATGCATCTTCAGACAGCTTGTCAACGTGGGCCAGGAAGTCAGCTTCCTGTACACCAGCTTCACGGATAGACTTAGGAATACCCAGTTCAGCCTTCAGGCTTTCCAGCCATGCCAGCAGTTTTTCAATTTTCGCTGCGGTACGGTCGCCCGGTGCGCTCAGACCCAGGTGGTCAGCGATTTCAGCGTAGCGACGGCGTGCCTGCGGACGGTCGTACTGGCTGAATGCAGTCTGCTTGGTCGGGTTGTCATTCGCGTTGTAACGAATCACGTTACAAATCAGCAGGGCGTTAGCCAGGCCGTGCGGAATATGGAACTGAGAACCCAGTTTGTGCGCCATGGAGTGACATACGCCGAGGAAGGCGTTAGCAAACGCGATACCGGCGATAGTCGCTGCACTGTGCACACGCTCACGTGCTACCGGGTTCTTAGAACCTTCGTGGTAGGACGCTGGCAGGTACTCTTTCAGCAGTTTCAGCGCCTGCAGAGCCTGGCCGTCGGAGAACTCAGATGCCAGTACGGAAACATAGGCTTCCAGGGCGTGAGTCACGGCGTCAAGACCACCGAAAGCACACAGGGACTTCGGCATATCCATCACGAGGTTAGCATCGACAATCGCCACATCCGGAGTCAGCGCGTAGTCAGCCAGCGGATATTTCTGACCGGTTGCATCGTCGGTAACAACTGCGAATGGCGTAACTTCAGAACCGGTACCGGAAGTGGTGGTGACGGCGATCATCTTCGCTTTCACGCCCATTTTCGGGAACTTGTAGATACGTTTACGGATGTCCATAAAGCGCAGCGCCAGGTCTTCGAAGTGGGTTTCCGGATGTTCGTACATGACCCACATGATTTTCGCGGCATCCATCGGGGAACCACCGCCCAGGGCGATGATAACGTCCGGCTTGAAGGAGTTAGCCAGATCCGCACCTTTACGTACTACGCTCAGGGTCGGGTCAGCTTCAACTTCGAAGAAGACTTCAGTCTCAACGCCGGATGCTTTCAGCACGGAGGTGATCTGGTCTGCATAACCGTTGTTGAACAGGAAGCGGTCAGTCACAATCAGCGCGCGTTTGTGACCATCAGTAATCACTTCATCCAGTGCGATTGGCAGTGAGCCACGACGGAAGTAGATAGATTTCGGAAGTTTGTGCCACAACATGTTTTCAGCTCGCTTAGCAACGGTTTTCTTGTTGATCAGATGTTTCGGACCAACGTTTTCAGAGATGGAGTTACCACCCCAGGAACCACAACCCAGAGTCAGGGAAGGCGCGAGTTTAAAGTTGTACAGGTCACCGATACCACCCTGAGAAGCCGGGGTGTTAATCAGGATACGTGCGGTTTTCATCATCTGGCCGAAGTAGGCAACGCGAGCCGGCTGGTTGTCCTGGTCGGTGTACAGGCAAGAGGTATGACCGATACCGCCCATTGCCACCAGTTTTTCAGCTTTATCAACAGCATCTTCGAAGTTCTTCGCGCGGTACATGGCCAGCGTCGGAGACAGTTTTTCGTGAGCAAACGGCTCGCTCTCATCAACGTCGGTCACTTCACCAATCAGAATCTTGGTGGTAGCCGGAACGGTGAAGCCTGCCAGTTCAGCAATTTTGTATGCCGGCTGACCTACGATTGCCGCGTTCAGCGCGCCATTTTTCAGGATGATGTCCTGAACGGCTTTCAGCTCTTTGCCCTGCAGCAGGTAGCCGCCGTGGCTGGCGAAACGTTCGCGAACGGCGTCATAGACGGAGTCAACAACGACCACTGACTGCTCAGACGCACAGATAACGCCGTTATCAAAGGTTTTAGACATCAGTACGGAAGCGACCGCACGCTTAACGTCTGCAGTTTCATCAATAACGACCGGAGTGTTACCTGCACCTACGCCGATAGCCGGTTTACCGGAGCTATAAGCTGCTTTAACCATGCCTGGACCACCGGTCGCGAGGATCAGGTTAATGTCAGGGTGATGCATCAGCGCGTTAGACAGCTCAACGGAAGGCTGGTCGATCCAACCGATCAGATCTTTCGGCGCGCCTGCCGCGATAGCAGCCTGCAGAACGATATCTGCCGCTTTGTTGGTGGCATCTTTCGCACGCGGATGTGGAGAGAAGATGATCGCGTTACGCGTCTTCAGGCTGATCAGTGATTTGAAGATTGCTGTGGAAGTCGGGTTAGTCGTCGGAACGATACCGCAGATAATGCCGATCGGTTCGGCGATAGTGATAGTCCCGAAAGTGTCGTCTTCAGAGAGAACACCGCAGGTCTTTTCATCTTTATAGGCGTTATAGATATATTCGGAAGCGAAGTGGTTTTTGATAACCTTGTCTTCGACAATGCCCATGCCAGATTCGGCTACGGCCATTTTTGCGAGAGGGATTCGAGCATCTGCGGCGGCCAAAGCGGCGGCACGGAAGATCTTATCAACTTGTTCTTGAGTGAAACTGGCATATTCACGCTGGGCTTTTTTTACGCGCTCTACGAGTGCGTTAAGTTCAGCGACATTAGTAACAGCCATAATGCTCTCCTGATAATGTTAAACTTTTTTAGTAAATCAGTAGCTCGATTCGACAGTATAGACAGGCTGTTAACAGCTTGCATCTAAATGTTAAGGTGCCGTTTCTGGCGCCGCTGGCTTCATTGATTTACTAAAGAAGCTTGATCTTTTTAATTCTCAGGTACCGCTATGCTGCACTCTTTTGGTGTGAACAAGGTTACTCACTTCTGAGTACAATTTACGTGATTTAGATCAAGTTTACGTGAAGCTGACACCTTTCAGCAGCCTATTTTTTGACCAGTCAAATCAAGTGTAATAATTGGTATGCAAACTAAGTGAATAAGTAACCGAGGGAAACAAATAGATAACATGCCATTTTGTCGCCGCTGTACGTATATTTGAGATGAATTATGCTGCTAAAAAGCGTATCTTCTGCGCGAATATTTTATGTGGCTAACTGTCAACAGCCATTTTTAATGATGCTGCGGAGCGCACTGTGACTCTACCGTTGTTTGATTTTTCAACTTACTTCAAGTTTTTCATCGGGTTATTTGCGCTGGTTAACCCGGTAGGCATCATCCCGGTTTTCATTAGTATGACCAGTTATCAGACGGCCGTGATCCGCAATAAGACCAACCTGACGGCGAATCTTTCGGTTGCCATTATTCTGCTGACGTCGCTTTTTCTCGGTGACTCGATTTTGCAAATTTTCGGCATCTCTATTGACTCATTCCGTATTGCCGGCGGGATCCTGGTCGTGACGATTGCGATGTCGATGATCAGCGGCAAACTCGGCGAGGATAAGCAAAACAAGCAGGAAAAATCAGAAACCGCAATTCGTGAAAGTATTGGCGTCGTGCCGTTGGCGCTGCCGTTGATGGCAGGGCCGGGCGCAATCAGCTCGACTATCGTCTGGGGAACGCGCTACCACACGGTAACCTACCTGTTAGGGTTTTCCCTTGCCATTGCCCTGTTTGCCTTATGCTGCTGGGGGATTTTCCGCATGGCGCCGTGGTTGGTGCGCCTGTTAGGGCAGACGGGTATCAACGTCATCACGCGTATTATGGGGCTATTGCTGATGGCGCTGGGGATTGAGTTTATCGTCACCGGAATAAAAGCGCTGTTTCCTGGCCTGGTCAGTTAAACGAGCCCGCGCGATGCGGAGCCCGGTGCTCCGCGTTTGCTTCATTATTAGCAAAACATATCAATTAAGCGGATAACACGCGATAAGATAGCTTTCCGTAATGTCTTTAAATATTGTTATTTATCAGCTGATTATGTAACTTTCCGAACGTTTCCTCTCTTTTTATCACCCCCTTGCCACTGTTATTTTCTTCACATCATTCTCTGGTGCTTGCCGTCGCATAATTGAAATGATATTAGTAATTTCATAACCGGGGCAGATGAATGTGCTAAATAATAACCGATTGTTAAATTTTCGTACAAAAATGCATCTCAGCGTGGTGCCGCGGCATCCATAACGGGCTGTTGACAGTATCTGTATGAAAACTAAATTCTTTAATGATTTTCTCGCCGCAAGACAGGGCAAGATAGCGGCGTAGAGAAAACCATAAAAGAGAATCCGGTAACATATTTGCAAATTGCATTGGCGGATGAGATGGCCTTTTGGTACTTTCCGCCGTGATCGCTCACTGAACAATACACGTAAATGAGAATTATTATTAAATAACTCGTTGCGGCTGAAACCGCCCCGCCACAGGGGATAAAAGAATCGACGCCAAGGTCGCCGTTTGAGCGGCCGTAATAAATAAGTCGGTGATAGCAAGTAGTAAAGTCTGACAGCAGCATAAACTCCTGCACTGTACAGAATCCCGTTAGGGGAAAAAAACAGGCTGGTTAAATAGCCAGTAATTATAATGAATGGAGTAACAACACAATGACCATCATCACCAAAAAAAGTCTGGTAGCCGCGGGGATTTTGTCTGCGCTAATTACCGCGAATGTTGCTATGGCAGCGGATGTACCTGCAGGGGTGCAGCTGGCGGATAAACAATCGCTGGTACGTAATAACGGCGCGGAAGTGCAATCCCTGGACCCGCATAAAATTGAAGGCGTTCCGGAATCCAACATTAACCGCGATTTGTTTGAAGGGTTAGTGATTGGCGATATTCAAGGCCATCCGATCCCTGGGGCCGCAGAATCCTGGGATAATAAAGATTTTAAAGTCTGGACCTTCCATCTGCGCAAAGATGCGAAATGGTCGGACGGCACGCCGGTTACCGCGCAAGATTTCGTCTATAGCTGGCAGCGTCTGGCGGATCCGAAAACCGCTTCACCTTACGCAAGCTATCTGCAATATGGCCACTTGCTGAATGTTGATGACATTATCGCGGGCAAAAAGCCGATCACCGATCTGGGCGTAAAAGCGATTGATGATAAAACCTTCGAAGTCACGCTGAGCGAACCGGTTCCTTATTTTTATAAACTCCTCGTTCACCCATCCGTTTCTCCGGTGCCGAAAGCCGCCATCGAAAAATACGGCGAGAAATGGACCCAGCCTGCCAATATCGTGACCAACGGCGCTTATAAGCTGAAAGACTGGGTCGTTAACGAACGTATTGTGCTTGAGCGCAATCCGCAATACTGGGATAACGCGAAAACCGTCATTAATCAGGTTACCTACCTGCCGATCTCTTCCGAAGTTACCGACGTTAACCGCTACCGCAGCGGCGAAATCGACATGACCTATAACAACATGCCGATTGAACTGTTCCAGAAACTGAAAAAAGAGATCCCGCAAGAAGTGCATGTCGATCCGTATCTCTGCACCTATTACTACGAAATTAATAACCAGAAAGCACCGTTTACCGATGTCCGCGTCCGTACCGCGCTGAAAATGGCGCTGGATCGCGATATTATCGTTAATAAAGTGAAGAATCAGGGCGACCTGCCGGCCTATAGCTATACCCCGCCGTATACCGATGGCATGAAAGTTGTCAAACCAGAATGGTTTACCTGGTCTCAGGACAAGCGTAACGAAGAAGCGAAAAAACTGCTGGCGGAAGCCGGATATACCGCTGATAAACCGCTGACCTTTAATTTACTGTATAACACTTCCGATCTGCATAAAAAACTGGCTATTGCCGTGGCGTCCATCTGGAAGAAAAACCTGGGGGCTAACGTCAAGCTGGAAAATCAGGAATGGAAAACCTTCCTCGATAACCGTCATCAGGGGACCTTCGACGTGGCGCGTGCCGGCTGGTGTGCGGATTACAACGAACCAACCTCATTCCTGAATACGATGCTGAGCGACAGCTCAAATAACACCTCTCATTATAAGAGCCCGGCTTTCGATAAAATCATCGCCGAAACATTACAAACTAATGATGACGCGAAGCGTGCCGACCTGTATGCGCAAGCAGAACAGCAGCTCGATAAAGATTCTGTGATCGTGCCGGTCTTCTATTACGTCAACGCCCGTCTGGTTAAACCGTGGGTGGGCGGCTATACCGGTAAAGACCCGTTAGATAATATCTACGTTAAAAACCTTTATATTATCAAACATTAATGGCAATACGTGGGGCAGGCGACGCTTGCCCCACCGTGTCTGAATTCATCGCACTCGATAGGCACAGGCCAGAAGGTACGGGCAATGTTAAAATTTATTTTTCGTCGCTGTCTGGAAGCGATTCCGACGCTATTTATTCTTATTACGATCTCTTTCTTCATGATGCGTCTGGCGCCGGGAAGTCCATTTACCGGTGAACGCACGCTGCCGCCGGAAGTGATGGCGAATATTGAAGCTAAATACCATTTAAACGACCCCATCATGACCCAGTACTTCAATTATCTGAAGCAGCTGGCGCACGGTGATTTCGGTCCCTCTTTTAAATATAAAGACTATTCGGTAAACGATCTGGTGGCGTCGAGCTTCCCGGTTTCCGCTAAATTAGGGCTTGCCGCCTTCCTGTTGGCGGTCGTTCTCGGCGTGACGGCAGGGGTTATTGCGGCCCTGAAGCAGAATACAAAATGGGATTATGCGGTCATGGGGGTGGCAATGACCGGCGTGGTGATACCCAGTTTCGTGGTTGCGCCGCTGCTGGTGATGATATTCGCCATCACGCTGCACTGGTTGCCCGGCGGCGGCTGGAACGGCGGGGCGCTGAAATTTATGATTCTGCCGATGGTGGCCTTATCGTTAGCCTATATCGCCAGTATCGCGCGTATTACCCGCGGTTCAATGATTGAGGTCCTGCATTCCAACTTTATCCGCACCGCGCGCGCGAAAGGGCTGCCGATGCGGCGCATTATTTTGCGTCATGCGCTGAAACCCGCTCTGCTGCCGGTTCTTTCTTATATGGGGCCAGCATTTGTGGGGATCATCACCGGCTCAATGGTCATCGAAACGATCTACGGTCTTCCGGGTATTGGTCAGCTGTTTGTGAATGGCGCGCTTAACCGCGACTATTCGCTGGTGCTGAGCCTGACCATTCTGGTCGGCGCGCTGACTATTCTGTTTAACGCGATTGTTGACGTGCTGTATGCCGTTATCGATCCGAAGATTCGCTATTGAGGCTGGAGTTCGCCATGATGTTAAGTAAGAAAAGCAACGAGGCGTTGGAAAACTTCAGTGAAAAGCTGGAAGTCGAAGGACGTAGTTTATGGCAGGACGCCCGCCGTCGTTTTATGCATAACCGTGCCGCCGTTGCCAGCCTGATTGTGCTGGTGATTATCGCGCTGTTCGTGACTATTGCACCGATGGTATCGCAGTTCTCCTACTTCGATACCGACTGGGGCATGATGTCCAGTGCGCCGGATACGACATCCGGCCACTACTTTGGTACCGACTCTTCCGGCCGCGACCTGCTGGTTCGCGTCGCTATCGGCGGGCGTATCTCGCTGATGGTCGGGGTGGCTGCGGCGCTGGTGGCGGTGGTTCTTGGTACGCTCTACGGTTCACTTTCCGGCTACCTGGGCGGCAAAGTCGATTCCGTGATGATGCGTCTGCTGGAGATCCTCAACTCCTTCCCGTTCATGTTCTTCGTTATCCTGCTCGTCACCTTCTTTGGCCAGAACATCCTGCTGATTTTCGTTGCCATCGGCATGGTCTCCTGGCTGGATATGGCGCGTATTGTTCGCGGCCAGACGCTGAGCCTGAAGCGCAAAGAGTTTATCGAAGCGGCGCAGGTCGGCGGTGTTTCAACATTCAGTATTGTGGTTCGGCATATCGTGCCTAACGTACTGGGCGTGGTGGTGGTGTACGCCTCTCTGCTGGTTCCGAGCATGATCCTGTTTGAATCCTTCTTAAGCTTCCTTGGTCTGGGTACTCAGGAACCGCTGAGCAGCTGGGGTGCTCTGCTCAGCGATGGCGCGAACTCTATGGAAGTGTCGCCGTGGCTGCTGCTGTTTCCGGCGGGGTTCCTGGTGGTTACGCTGTTCTGTTTTAACTTTATCGGCGATGGCCTGCGTGATGCCCTCGACCCGAAAGATCGCTAAGGAGCGCCGTCATGAGCACAATTGAAACGGCAAAAGCGCCGCAGGCACAGCAACAATCCGGCCTGCTGCTGGATGTCAAAGATCTCCGCGTCACGTTCAAAACGCCTGATGGCGATGTCACGGCGGTGAATGACCTCAATTTTAACCTGCGAGCCGGGGAAACGCTGGGCATCGTCGGCGAATCGGGTTCCGGTAAGTCGCAGACCGCGTTTGCTTTAATGGGCCTGTTGGCTTCCAACGGTCAGATTGGCGGGTCGGCTCTGTTTAACGGCCGTCAGATTCTCAATCTGCCGGAACGCGAGCTGAATAAGCTTCGCGCCGAACAAATTTCCATGATATTCCAGGACCCGATGACCTCCCTGAACCCGTATATGCGGGTGGGTGAGCAGCTGATGGAAGTCCTGATGTTGCATAAAGGTCTGGGAAAAGCCGAAGCCTTTGAAGAGTCGGTGAAGATGCTGGATGCGGTTAAGATGCCGGAAGCGCGTAAGCGCATGAAAATGTATCCGCACGAATTCTCCGGCGGAATGCGTCAGCGCGTGATGATTGCGATGGCGCTGCTGTGTCGGCCTAAACTGCTGATTGCCGATGAGCCGACAACTGCTCTGGATGTGACGGTTCAGGCGCAAATCATGACCCTGTTGAATGAGCTTAAGCGCGAGTTCAATACGGCGATCATTATGATTACTCACGATCTTGGAGTCGTCGCCGGGATCTGCGATAAAGTGCTGGTGATGTATGCCGGGCGGACCATGGAATACGGCATGGCGCGGGATGTCTTTTATCATCCTTCCCATCCGTACTCTATCGGCTTGCTGAACGCGGTTCCGCGTCTGGACGCCGAGGGCGAGTCGCTGTTGACCATCCCCGGCAACCCGCCAAACCTGCTGCGTCTGCCGAAAGGCTGCCCGTTCCAGCCGCGTTGTCCGCATGCGATGGAGATTTGTCATAGTGCTCCACCTCTGGAGGAGTTTGCACCGGGCCGCCTGCGCGCCTGCTTTCAACCGGTAGGGGATCTGCTATGAACGCCGTTACGGAACAAAGAAAAGTCCTGCTCGAAATTGCCGATCTGAAAGTCCACTTTGATATTAAGGATGGCAAACAGTGGTTCTGGCAGCCGTCCAAAACGCTGAAAGCGGTGGATGGCGTCACGCTGCGTCTCTACGAGGGCGAAACGCTGGGCGTGGTCGGGGAATCCGGCTGCGGCAAGTCGACCTTTGCCCGGGCAATTATTGGTCTGGTGAAGGCGACCGACGGCAAAGTCGCCTGGCTTGGCAAAGATCTGTTAGGCATGAAGCAGGAACAGTGGCGCGATGTTCGCAGCGATATCCAGATGATCTTCCAGGATCCGCTGGCTTCGCTCAACCCGCGTATGACTATCGGCGAAATTATTGCCGAGCCGCTGCGCACCTATCATCCCAAAATGTCGCGTCAGGAAGTCCGTGACCGGGTGAAAGCGATGATGATGAAAGTGGGTCTGTTGCCGAACCTGATTAACCGCTATCCGCACGAGTTTTCCGGCGGCCAGTGCCAGCGTATCGGTATCGCCCGTGCGCTGATTCTCGAGCCGAAGCTGATTATCTGCGATGAGCCGGTTTCGGCGCTGGACGTTTCGATTCAGGCGCAGGTCGTTAACCTGCTGCAGCAGCTGCAGCGCGAAATGGGGCTGTCGCTGATCTTTATCGCTCACGATCTGGCGGTGGTGAAGCATATTTCCGATCGCGTTCTGGTGATGTATCTGGGCCATGCGGTGGAGCTGGGGACTTATGATGAGGTGTACCACAATCCGCTGCACCCCTATACCAAAGCGCTGATGTCCGCGGTGCCGATTCCGGACCCGGATCGGGAAAAGAACAAAACCATCCAGCTGCTGGAGGGGGAGCTGCCGTCGCCGATTAACCCGCCGTCGGGGTGTGTTTTCCGTACGCGTTGTCCCATCGCCGGGCCAGAATGTGCGAAAACGCGGCCGGTGCTGGAGGGGAGTTTCCGACATGCGGTTTCCTGCCTGAAGGTAGACCCGTTATAATCTCTGGGGCTGACGTAGGTCAGCCCTTTTTTTTGCGAGGTTAAACGTGGCTGTTCATTTTCACGCCGCTCGCCAGCGGTTGTATCATTTACTCTTCGATCAAACCCGTCGTTCCGGACGACGATTTGAAGGCCTGTGCGGTATTTTTGCGCTTTTGAGCGTGCTGGTGATTTTTATTGAGTCCGGTCTGGGTACGCAATATCACCTGACGTTTGATGAATGGCACATTTTTGTCTGGCTGGAGCTGTTTGTCACCGCTGTTTTTACCCTCGAATATTTCCTGCGTATTATCAGCTGGCCGAAACCCTTCAGCTATATTTTCAGCTTTTGGGGGGTGATAGATTTAGCCACCATCCTGCCGCTCTATGTGATGTGGATGTGGCCGGAAATGAGCCTCAATTATGTCTTTGCGTGGCGGGCGATGCGGGCGATTCGCTGCTTGCGTATTCTTAAACTGCTGCGCTTTATGCCGTCATTGAATATTTTCTGGGCGGCAATCGTTAGCGCCCGCCATCAGCTGATCCTCTTTTATTCCTTTATTGCCATCGTGATGGTTATCTTTGGTTCGCTGATGTATCTGATTGAAGGGCCGCAGTATGGGTTTACCACCTTAAATGCATCGGTCTACTGGGCGATTGTGACCATTACGACGGTAGGGTATGGCGATATTACGCCGCATACGCCGATCGGCAGAATTCTGGCCTCGGTTCTGATCTTAATCGGCTATTCCATTATCGCCATCCCGACCGGGCTTATCACCACGCATATGACCAGCGCATTACAACATCGCCGCGCGCGCGTGTGTCCAAACTGTCAGCACGCCGCGCATGATAAAAATGCGCGTTTTTGCAACGCCTGCGGGAGTGAACTGCCGGAATAGTCGGGAAGAAAAATAAAACGGCAGGCGGTGTGGTGACCGTCTGCCGTTTTTTGTGCTTTAGTATGGGAGAGGCTTATTCACGCCACAGAATATGGCACAGCTTATGGTCTTTTTCACGGCACAGCAGAATACGCGCAAAGATATCGTTAATTTCGCCGCCATCGGTATCGGCAAGACCAATCACGACTTCGGCGAAAAAGTCCGGGTTGAGGTCATAATCGACATGCTCTTCCCAGTCCGGCGCGGGGTCAAACAGCTCGGCGCCGCCGCGTTCTTCAAACTGCAGGTTAAACAGAATGACATCCGCCGGATCGAGGTTGTCGACAGCCAGCTCCAGGAAGATGTCATAAGCTTGTTCAAGCGTTTCGTCTTCGGTCAGGCGATTGTTTAAATCCATATCCATGATTGCTACCCGTTAAACATCTGATTGGCACGTTTTACAGCAACGGACTGAAGAAGTAAAACAGTCGCTCGGTGATCCGCTGCCAGAGCGGTCGTTTTAACCACAGCCGCGCGTCCAGCAGGCGCGAACGGGAAATATAATCGTCCTGAACGGCCGCCAGATCGCCGCCGAATCCGACGTCGTCAATGACCAGCGTGATTTCGAAATTAAGCCACAGGCTGCGCATATCGAGATTCACGGTACCGACCAGGCTGAGCTCGCCGTCGACCAGTACGCTTTTGGTATGCAGCAGGCCGCCTTCAAACTGATAAATTTTAACCCCGGCCGCCAGCAGCTCGGTAAAGAAGGCCCGACTGGCCCAGCCAACCAGCAGCGAATCATTCTTACGCGGCAGGATAATGCTGACGTCGACCCCGCGTTGCGCCGCGGTGCAGATAGCATGCAGCAGATCGTCGCTGGGCACGAAGTAAGGGGTGGTCATGATCAGATGTTCTTTGGCGGAATAGGCGGCGGTGAGGAGCGCCTGATGAATCAGGTCTTCCGGGAAACCGGGGCCAGAAGCAATGGTATGAATCGTGTGTCCGCTGGCTTCTTCAAAGGGCATAATATTGAGATCCGGCGGCGGCGGTAAAATACGTTTGCCGGTTTCAATTTCCCAGTCGCAGGAGTAGACGATGCCCATCGCCGTGGCGACCGGGCCTTCCATCCGCGCCATCAGATCAATCCACTGCCCGACGCCGGAATCCTGTTTAAAGAAGCGCGGGTCGACCATGTTCATACTGCCGGTATAGGCAATATAGTTATCAATCATCACCATTTTGCGGTGCTGGCGCAGATCCATGCGGCGCAGAAAAACACGCATCAGGTTGACCTTCAGCGCTTCGACCACCTCGATACCGGCGTTACGCATCATGGCTGCCCACGGGCTGCGGAAAAAGGCGACGCTGCCGGCGGAATCAAGCATCAGGCGGCAGTGAACGCCGCGCCGCGCCGCCGCCATCAACGATTCCGCGACCTTATCGGCCATGCCGCCAGGTTGCCAGATGTAAAACACCATCTCAATATTGTGCCGCGCCAGCTGGATATCGCGCATCAGCGCCTGCATCACGTCATCAGATTCGGTCAACAGCTGTAGCTGATTGCCCTTAACGCCGGCGATCCCCTGACGGCGTTCGCAGAGCTTAAACAGCGACTCGGCGACCGGGCTGTTATCCTCGGCAAAAATATGTTTGCAGGCTTTGAGATCGTTTAGCCATTTAGCGGTGGAGGGCCACATCGCCCGGGCCCGTTCCGCACGACGTTTACCCAGGTGCAGCTCGCCAAATGAGAGATAGGCAATAATACCAACCAGCGGAAGAATATAGATAATCAGCAACCACGCCATTGCTGAAGGTACGGCGCGCCGTTTCATCAGAATGCGTAATGTTACACCGGCGATGAGTAACCAGTAACCGAGGATGACCAGCCAGTTCACCACCGTGTAAAAGGTTGTCATAGATGAAAAATCCTTTTGAATAACTCTATGTCATGAGTTTACGCATCAACATCCATCTGGCAAATAAAAACGCAGCGAAAGCGTTGGTCAGCCAGATTCATGGGTTTATAATGTGGTCTGTTTTTCACTTGTAGAGTAGTAGCAATGAAGCGTAGTAGAACGGAAGTAGGGCGCTGGCGCATGCTAAGACAGGTGAGTCGCCGCAAGTCCCGCTGGCTGGAAGCCCAATCGCGCCGCAACATGCGCATCCTCTCCATCAGGAAGGAACTGGTGAAACGACAACGTGGTTCCCTGCTGTTTGTCTTCACTGAGTACTGATATAAAAGGCACCGTTTACGGTGCCTCTGTTTTGCTGTCGGACGATCTCAGAATACTTTCTTGTAAGGCTTCACGGAGACGTTCTGATACACGCCAGCCGCGATGTAAGGGTCATCATTTGCCCATGCTTTTGCGACTTCCAGCGATTCAAATTCCGCAATGACCGTTGAGCCAGTAAACCCGGCGGCGCCAGGCTCATTACTGTCGACGGCAGGCATTGGCCCGGCGGTCAACAGGCGACCTTCATCTTGTAACAGCTGCAAACGTGCCAGGTGGGCGGGACGTACCGACAAGCGTTTTTCCAGAGAATCGGCAATGTCTTCAGCGTAGATAACGTAAAGCACGGCAAGGCTCCTTATCAATAAACAGGCGAATCACGTTAAGTGAATCCGTCGTTGACTGCAATGTAAAGATGCGTACCGGCTTAAAATGCCATGCTTCAGAAATTTTTTCCCACAAAACGGGGCAAATTTTGATGCAAGATAACAAGGCTTATTGAATATGATTGCTATTTGCATTTAAAATCGGGGCATCATTTTTCAACAGAAACGACTATGAGCGCAATGACCCTTGATTTACCTCGCCGCTTCCCGTGGCCGACGCTGCTGTCCGTGGCTATCCACGGTGCCGTTGTGGCGGGGTTGCTTTATACCTCGGTACATCAGGTTATTGAACGGCCCTCTCCCTCGCAACCCATCGAAATTACGATGGTTGCGCCGGCAGATCTCGAACCGCCTCAGGCCGCGCAGCCGGTAGTGGAACCCGTTGTTGAACCGGAGCCTGAACCGGAAGTCGTGCCGGAACCGGAGCCGCCAAAAGAAGCGCCGGTCGTCATTCACAAGCCCGAACCCAAACCGAAGCCGAAGCCTAAACCGAAGCCGAAGCCGGAGAAGAAGGTTGAGCAGCCGAAGCGTGATGTGAAACCGGCGGAAACGCGCGTGGCTTCACCGTTTGAAACGACCAATACCGCGCCAGCGCGTACGCAGCCGAACGCCGCACCGGCAACGGCGAAACCGACTCTGACCGCGCCGAGCGGCCCGCGAGCGCTAAGCCGCAACCAGCCGGCATACCCGGCACGTGCCCAGGCGTTGCGCATCGAAGGCTCTGTTCGCGTCAAGTTTGATGTCACGCCAGATGGGCGGGTGGATAACGTAGAAATTCTCTCTGCGCAGCCAGCCAACATGTTTGAACGCGATGTGAAAAACGCGCTGCGCAAATGGCGCTATGAAGCGGGCAAACCAGGAACCGGCGTCACCATGACGATCAAATTCCGTCTGAAGGGCGTAGAGATTAGCTGACCGTGTTGTAATCAGGCCCCTTATGGGGCCTTTTCCATTAATACCGCATCCAGCGCTTTCTGTGCCGTCACCAGATGCTGACCGCCGAATAAAATCGCCCGGTTTAACAACGTGTAGAGCTGATAAACCGGCTGACGCTCAAGGAAACCGGAGGGCAGCGGCGATATTGACTGGTAGCCATCGTAGATCTGCGGTGGCTGTTCAGGGTGCAGCGGCAGCATCGCCAGATCGCACTCTCTGTCTCCCCAGTAACAGGCGGGATCGAAGATGTAGGGGCCGTTGGGTCCTAGCGCGCAGTTCCCCGACCACAAATCACCATGTAGCAATGACGGTTGAGGCTGGTGATTGCTCAGACGCTGCTGCACATTATCGACGATGCTGTCGATATCACCGAAGCTGAGCCCTTTTTCGGCAGCCAGCTCCAGCTGCCAGCCGATACGCTGTTCGGCAAAGAAAGTCGACCAGCGGCGTTGCCAGGCGTTGGGCTGCGGGGTGGTGGAAAGGTCGTTATCAAAATCCAGCCCAAACTGCGGCTGATCGCTCCACTGATGCAGATGCGCAATATGCTGACCGAGTAAGAAGGCGTTGTGCGCGTCCAGCGGGCGAGGGGGCAGATATTCCATGACCAGGAAACTGTAGTCGCGATCGCTGCCAACTGCATAAACCTGCGGAACGCTAACGGTTTTACTCCGCGACAGCAGCTCAAGCTGGTCTGCTTCAGCGGTAAAGATAGGCAGAAGCTCGCGCTCATCACATTTAACAAAGTAGTCCCGTCCGCCGAAACGTAAATGCCAGGCCGCATGAATTTCACCGCCGGGCAGTTCGTTGCGAAGTTCGATTTCAGCTGTTTCGGAATGCCAGTCGCTTAACAACGTGCTGATAGCTTGCCACATGCTGTCTCTCCCCTTGTTTTCCACCATTTCATAAGGTTAGCCCATAACCCCGGTGTAAAATTCGAACTGACGCACAACTGGCGCGCTCCGCTGCACGAATCGCACTTATTGAGCTTTCAACCACTCGGCAAATGTGGTGACGGTAACATCAACGGGGCGACCCAGCGCCGTTTCCGCCAATCCGGCGCTAAGCGCTTTGACCTCGTCGGCGCTTTGCGCGGAAATCAGGCCAAAGGTATTCGTACCCAGTTCATGGACCTTGCCGTTTTCGTCATTCAGCACAAGAGTAAATCCTGCGCGGGTGAGATGATTACTTAGCTCGTTAATTTCAGTCAGCGTCTCTTCCTGAAAGTTAACCGTGACGACGCGGGTAACAATTTCTGTGCTCATTTTTCACCCTGTTGTAATCCATGGAATTTTCAGCATAGACCATGATGATGATTTGGCGACTCCCTCTGCGCCAGCAGAGGGAAGGGGAACTAGCGACCGCACAGGTAAGTATAGATTTTGTGCGTGTTTTCCAGCGAGCACAGACGGGTACCCTGGTTAATGGTGGCGGCGCTACCGGCGGCGACGCCGAAGCGGACCATATCCTCCAGACTGGCATCTTCCGCCAGGCGCAGGGTCATTGCGCCGACCATGCTGTCGCCGGCGCCAACGGTACTTTGGCTTTTCATCGGCGGCGGCACGACCTGTACACTGCCGCTGGCATCTACCCCCAGCGCACCCTGTGGGCCGAGTGAGACGACAACCCGGCGGACCTTACCCGAACGAATCAGCTCCTCCGCCGCACGTCGAACGTCATCGGGTTGGCTCAGATCGCGCCCCACCAGGGCACTCAGCTCTTTTTGGTTAGGCTTGACGAGCTCAATATTACCGACATCAAGAGCGGCAGCCAGCGCCTCGCCCGAACTATCAATGATGCAGCGAAGCCCGTGACGCTGCGCGCTTTTGACTAACTGAGTCAGGTTATCAACGCCGATGCCAGGCGGCAGGCTGCCGCTCACCACCAGCAATGAGCCGCTCTCGATTGCCAGAACCTTTTCTTCGAGACGACGGAACTCCTCTTCCGTTAAGGCGGCGCCAGGCATCACGAAGCGGTATTGTTCGCCGCTGGCGCCCACGTGCACATGCAGATTTTGCCGCGTCCAGTCTTGCGCTTCGACAGGCTCAACCGGGACCTGTTCTGCAGTGAGTAGCGCCGTAAGGTGTTCGCCGGTGGCGCCACCGGCCGGGTAGATGGCCGTTGCGTTACCACCGAGAAAGGTGATGGCACGTGCGACGTTGATACCGCCGCCGCCGGGTTCGAAAACCGGTGCGCTGCAGCGGAGTTTTCCTTCAGGATACATTTGCGGTGTCAGCGTTGCGCTGTCGAGTGAGGGAGCCAGCGTTAGCGTATAGATTTTGGTCATCTAATTTCCTCCATGATACGGGTTAAGCTGTTGTGTTTTTAAGCATGGCACTTCTTACCGGGAAGGGGAAGCGATTGCCGGTCGCGATTTGTAAAGCGCTTTTTATTTTTATCTTTATGAAATAAAGATTGTTCTAAGAGCTGTCTTATTCAAAAAATGAAATAGTAATTGATTGCTATGTTAATCGTGCTTTTTTATAATTCTTTGCCTTTCATTGGACCTGCAAGATACAAATATCATTCAAGATGCGTCGAGGCGGCGAGGGAAGCTATCCCACGAAAGCACAGTTCATACTGTGTGGGGGATGTCTTAGTGACGCCAGCAAAGAAGTAGCCTGAAGGATGACGCGTATAGCGATCCTTGCGAAAGTTTCCGGGACCAGCTGGGTCTCTCTTTTTGTTGTACGGACTCTAAATTAAATGAAGCTTTTGAAGACAGTACCCGCAGCGGCATTGCTGGCGGGGGGGCTCTTTGCGTCTGCGCACGCATTGGCCGATGATTCCGTTTTTACTGTTATGGATGACCCTTCCACTGCCAAAAAACCTTTCGAAGGTGCGGTTAACGCCGGTTATCTGGCGCAGTCCGGAAATACGAAAAGTTCTTCAATGACCGCGGATTCTACGTTGACCTGGTACGGCGATACGACGGCATGGTCGCTGTGGGGTAACGCCAGCAACACATCGTCCAACGATCAGCGCTCCTCCGAAAAATACGCGGTTGGCGGCCGTAGTCGCTACAACCTGACCGACAGCAACTACGTGTTTGGCCAGGCCAGCTGGTTGACTGACCGCTATAATGGCTACCAACAACGCGACGTTTTAACCGCGGGTTATGGTCGCCAGATTCTGAACGGTCCGGTCCACAGCCTGCGCTTTGAATTTGGTCCTGGCGTGCGCTATGACGAGTATACCGATGGCGATAATGATACCCAGCCGCTGGGCTATGCTTCCGGTACCTGGGCCTGGCAGATGACCGATAATACCAAGTTCACCCAAGGGGTGTCGGTGTTTGGTGCCCAGGACACGACGCTGAACTCGGAAAGTGCCCTGAACGTCGCTATCAATGCGCATTTTGCACTGCGGGTTGCCTACAACCTGACCTGGAACTCCGAGCCGCCGTCATCGGCACCGAATCATACCGACCGCCGCACGACGCTGTCTCTGGGTTATAAGATGTAATTTATTTCAGGCCGGGAAACCGGCCTGATTGTTTTAAAATTCACAACCGCTGGCATTATTATTTTTGGTCTTTTGTTTTGTTTTTTATAAAAAGAAAATAACTCCATAATTTCCTCATAATTCATTTTTTCCTGACAACTCTGCAGATAATTTGACACAAATAGCTAAATATTTAGTCGGACAAAAGTGTGATCGGGATCTATACTGTTGACTATCGACGAAGATGAGATCTTTGCCGGACTACCTTCAGTAAATAAGAGAATCACCATCATGAAAAATAGCAAAATCGCGACTGCGGCTGTGATGCTGTGCACCCTGTCTTTTGGCGCATTCGCCGCTAACCCGGTCCCGCAGCCAGGCAACACCGACCATACGCAGGTCGGTATTGCTAAAGCTACCGATGTTGAAGCCGGATCAAATATTGCTCCCGGTTCACAATCAACGGGTCACTCTATGGATGATGCATTTAATGTCCATACCCTTGTTGCCGGCGAGTGGTCCTGATTTTCATCTGTAGATAATATGATGACATTTCAGGGGATATAAAGCCGGGTAGAGATGTACCGGTTTATTTCCTGAAGAGTGGTCAAAGGCGATTCTTCCACTTTGCTATTTCTTGCCATTACCTGTTGTGGCGCGAGCTGTTTTTCTTTTTTCATCCGTCGTCCCGTCATGTTTTCCTGTGGCTGAATATCCAGCGCATGATTTCTGTCCCCCTTGTTTTATCCCTGACCGCCACCATTTATCTTGTTCTGACTTTTAACACGCACTAATGATGTGTAAACTAAGGGCCGGTGTTATCAACAGGCGGCTGCAGGTGGGAACGGTTCGGTAAACGGTCGTCCTCATATTTCGCAGAGTGAAGCGGGAACTGAGCTATAACTTGTTGATAATTATTATTATATTGTTTTGTATGTGCTCTTTCGTGTGGGGCACCACTGCAAATAAGGACATAAAATGCCTGTAATTACGCTTCCTGATGGCAGCCAACGCCATTTTGACCACGCCGTTAGCCCGCTGGATGTTGCTCTGGATATCGGTCCAGGCCTGGCGAAAGCCACGATCGCTGGACGAGTGAATGGTGAGCTGGTCGACGCCAGCGACCTCATCGAAAACGATGCAACCCTCTCCATCATTACCGCAAAAGATGAAGACGGTCTGGAAATCATTCGTCACTCCTGCGCGCATCTGCTCGGTCATGCGATTAAGCAGCTGTGGCCAAACACCAAGATGGCTATCGGCCCGGTTATCGATAACGGCTTCTATTATGATGTCGATCTCGATCATACGCTGACCCAGGAAGATATCGACGCGCTCGAAAAACGTATGCACGAGCTCGCCGAGAAGAATTATGACGTCATCAAGAAGAAAGTCAGCTGGCACGAGGCGCGTGAAACCTTTGTGAAGCGTGGCGAAACTTATAAAGTTTCCATTCTTGATGAAAATATCGCCCATGATGACAAGCCTGGCTTGTATCATCATGAAGAGTACGTCGACATGTGCCGTGGACCGCACGTGCCGAATATGCGTTTTTGTCATCACTTTAAACTGATGAAAACCGCAGGCGCGTACTGGCGCGGCGACAGCAACAACAAGATGTTGCAGCGTATTTACGGTACCGCATGGGCAGATAAAAAAGCGCTTAACGCGCATCTGCTGCGTCTGGAAGAAGCGTCCAAACGTGACCATCGCAAGATTGGCAAGCAGCTCGACCTGTATCATATGCAGGAAGAAGCGCCGGGTATGGTCTTCTGGCATAACGACGGCTGGACAATCTTCCGCGAGCTGGAAGTGTTTGTGCGCTCCAAGCTGAAAGAGTACCAGTACCAGGAAGTAAAAGGCCCGTTCATGATGGACCGTGTGCTGTGGGAAAAAACCGGGCACTGGGACAACTACAAAGATGCGATGTTCACCACCTCTTCTGAGAACCGTGAATACTGCATCAAGCCGATGAACTGTCCGGGTCACGTGCAGATCTTTAATCAGGGTCTGAAATCGTACCGCGATCTACCGCTGCGTATGGCGGAATTCGGTAGCTGCCATCGTAACGAGCCTTCGGGCGCGCTGCATGGTCTGATGCGTGTACGTGGCTTCACGCAGGATGATGCTCACATCTTCTGTACTGAAGATCAGGTCCGTGATGAAGTCAACGCCTGTATTCGTATGGTCTACGATATGTACAGCACCTTTGGCTTCGAGAAAATCGTCGTCAAACTCTCAACTCGTCCGGAAAAACGTATCGGAAGCGACGAGACCTGGGATCGTGCTGAGGCGGATCTGGCGGTCGCGCTGGAAGAAAACAATATCCCGTTTGAATATCAACTGGGTGAAGGCGCGTTCTACGGTCCGAAAATTGAATTTACTCTGTATGACTGCCTCGATCGTGCATGGCAGTGCGGTACTGTACAGCTGGACTTCTCTCTGCCGCAGCGTTTAAGCGCCTCTTATGTGGGCGAAAATAACGAGCGTCAGGTACCGGTAATGATTCACCGCGCAATTCTGGGGTCCATGGAGCGCTTCATTGGCATCCTGACCGAAGAGTTTGCCGGCTTCTTCCCAACCTGGCTTGCGCCGGTGCAGGTCGTGGTGATGAATATTACCGATTCTCAGTCTGAATACGTTAACGAATTGACTCGTAAACTACAAAATGCGGGCATTCGGGTAAAAGCGGACTTGAGAAATGAGAAGATTGGCTTTAAAATCCGCGAGCACACTTTACGTCGTGTCCCGTATATGTTGGTCTGTGGCGACAAAGAAGTCGAAGCCGGCAAAGTGGCCGTGCGTACCCGTCGTGGTAAAGACCTCGGCAGCATGGACGTAAATGAAGTGATCGAAAAGCTGCAACAAGAGATTCGCAGCCGCAGTCTTCAACAACTGGAGGAATAAGGTATTAAAGGCGGAAAACGAGTTCAAACGGCGCGTCCGAATCGTATTAATGGCGAAATTCGCGCGCAAGAAGTTCGCTTAACAGGTCTGGAAGGCGAGCAGCTTGGTATTGTGAGTCTGAGAGAAGCTCTGGAAAAAGCTGAAGAAGCCGGAGTAGACTTAGTCGAAATCAGCCCTAACGCCGAGCCGCCGGTTTGTCGTATTATGGATTACGGCAAATTCCTCTATGAAAAGAGCAAGTCTTCTAAGGAACAGAAGAAAAAGCAAAAAGTTATCCAGGTTAAGGAAATCAAATTCCGTCCTGGCACCGATGATGGCGACTACCAGGTAAAACTCCGCAGCCTGGTTCGCTTTCTGGAAGAGGGTGATAAAGCTAAGATCACGCTGCGTTTCCGCGGTCGTGAGATGGCTCACCAGCAGATCGGTATGGAAGTGCTTAACCGCGTCCGTGACGATCTGAGTGAACTGGCAGTGGTCGAATCCTTCCCATCGAAGATCGAAGGCCGCCAGATGATCATGGTGCTCGCTCCTAAGAAGAAACAGTAAGGCCTTCAAGTAGCAACTCCTGTGGAGCCCTCAGGCTTCGCAGGCGTTGTTCGCCTATGTTTCGTTTATTAACAATGCGAAGTGGAAGTTATTAAAATGCCAAAAATTAAGACCGTACGCGGTGCTGCTAAGCGCTTCAAAAAAACCGGTAAAGGTGGTTTTAAGCACAAGCACGCTAACCTGCGTCACATTCTGACTAAAAAAGCTACCAAGCGTAAACGTCACCTGCGTCCGAAAGCCATGGTTTCCAAAGGCGATCTGGGCCTGGTAATCGCGTGCCTGCCGTACGCATAAGTCGTTAACCCTTTTAAACTTTTTAATTAGAATAGATACAGGAGAGCACATATGGCTCGCGTAAAACGTGGTGTAGTTGCCCGTGCACGTCACAAGAAAATTTTGAAACAAGCTAAAGGCTACTACGGTGCGCGTTCTCGCGTATACCGCGTTGCCTTCCAGGCTGTTATCAAAGCTGGTCAGTACGCTTATCGTGACCGTCGTCAGAAAAAGCGTCAGTTCCGTCAACTGTGGATTGCGCGTATCAACGCAGCAGCACGTCAGAACGGTATTTCTTACAGCAAATTCATCAACGGCCTGAAAAAAGCCTCTGTTGAAATCGACCGTAAGATCCTGGCTGACATCGCCGTATTCGACAAATTAGCGTTCACCGCGCTGGTCGAAAAAGCGAAAGCAGCTCTGGCATAAGCCAGTTGAAAGAGGGAGCTTGTCTCCCTCTTTTCGTTTCAACACCATCAATACATTGACTTTTATTGCCGTAAGCTTTTCAATACAGGTCTTACGTTTCGTACCAGACAAGGTAATGCAAGCATGAATGCTGCTATTTTCCGCTTCTTTTTTTACTTTAGCACCTGAACTCAGGAGGCTAGCGCGTGAAAGAAGAAACGGAAAACAGCGCCAGAAAGCCTCCCACTGTGGAGGCTTTTTTCGTATATGAACGTGTTCATTCTATTTCAAGCTGCAGGTGCGTGGGCTGAGCGCGCATCCGGCGACAGCGGTTTTCTGCGCTAAGTGCCATGCGGCCCGGCGCCGCCTGTAACTCGAAATAGTCAGAATAAAATAATGACCATAACCGGTGTCTGCACCGACATAATGAGGAAAACCATGTCACATCTCGCAGAGCTGGTTGCCAGTGCGAAGGCAGCCATTAATGAGGCATCAGATGTTGCCGCGCTGGACAACGTCCGCGTGGAATACCTGGGGAAGAAAGGGCATCTGACCCTTCAGATGACAACCCTGCGTGAACTGCCGCCAGAAGAGCGTCCGGCGGCTGGTGCGGTCATCAACGAAGCGAAAGAGCAGGTCCAGCAGGCGCTTAACGCGCGTAAAGCGGATCTGGAAGGCGCAGCGTTGAATGCGCGTCTGGCCGCAGAGACTATCGATGTCTCTCTGCCGGGTCGCCGTATTGAAAACGGCGGTCTGCATCCGGTGACCCGTACCATCGATCGCATCGAAAACTTCTTCGGCGAGCTTGGCTTCACCGTCGCGACCGGTCCGGAAATCGAAGATGACTACCACAACTTTGATGCGCTGAACATTCCGGGACACCACCCGGCACGTGCCGATCACGATACCTTCTGGTTTGATGCGACGCGTCTGCTGCGTACCCAAACCTCCGGCGTGCAAATTCGCACTATGGAAAACCAGCAGCCGCCGATCCGCATTATTGCGCCGGGCCGCGTTTACCGTAACGACTACGACCAGACCCACACGCCGATGTTCCACCAGATGGAAGGTCTGATTGTTGATACCAATATCAACTTCACCAACCTGAAAGGGACGCTGCACGACTTCCTGAATAACTTCTTTGAGGAAGACCTGCAGATTCGTTTCCGTCCATCCTACTTCCCGTTTACCGAACCGTCCGCGGAAGTTGACGTGATGGGTAAAAACGGCAAGTGGCTGGAAGTGCTGGGCTGCGGGATGGTGCATCCGAACGTGCTGCGTAATGTTGGCATCGATCCGGAAGTCTACTCCGGTTTTGCCTTCGGCATGGGGATGGAGCGTCTGACGATGCTGCGCTACGGCGTGACCGATTTACGTGCGTTCTTCGAAAACGATTTGCGTTTCCTCAAACAGTTTAAATAAGGGCAGGACAGAATAATGAAATTCAGTGAACTGTGGTTACGCGAGTGGGTTAACCCGGCGATCGACAGCGAAGCGCTGGCTAACCAGATCACCATGGCGGGTCTCGAAGTGGACGGCGTTGAGCCGGTTGCCGGTAGCTTCAACGGCGTGGTTGTGGGAGAAGTGGTTGAGTGCGGTCAGCACCCGAATGCCGACAAACTGCGCGTCACGAAAGTCAATGTCGGCGGCGAACGTCTGCTGGACATCGTCTGCGGGGCGCCAAACTGCCGTCAGGGGCTGAAAGTTGCCGTAGCAACCATCGGCGCCGTGCTGCCTGGCGACTTCAAAATTAAGGCCGCGAAGCTGCGCGGTGAGCCTTCCGAAGGGATGCTGTGCTCGTTTTCTGAGCTGGGCGTGTCCGACGATCATAGCGGAATTATCGAACTGCCGGCGGATGCGCCGATTGGCACCGATATTCGTCAATATCTGCAGCTGGACGATAACACTATCGAAATCAGCGTCACGCCGAACCGCGCGGACTGCTTAGGTATCATCGGTGTCGCCCGCGACGTGGCCGTTCTGAATAAAGAACCGCTGAACGCACCGGAGATTACCCCCGTTGCCGCCACCATTACCGATACGCTACCGATTGCCGTTGAAGCGCCGGACGCCTGTCCTCGCTATCTGGGCCGCGTGGTGAAAGGTATCAATGTTAAAGCGCCAACGCCGCTGTGGATGAAAGAGAAACTGCGTCGCTGCGGGATTCGCTCCATCGACGCGGTGGTTGACGTCACCAACTATGTGCTGCTCGAGCTGGGTCAGCCGATGCATGCGTTCGATTGCGACCGCATCGACGGTGGGATCGTGGTCCGTATGGCGAAAGAGGGTGAGAAACTGGTTCTGCTGGACGGCACCGAAGCCAAACTGGATACCGATACCCTGGTTATTGCCGACCATCACAAAGCGCTGGCTATGGGCGGCATCTTTGGCGGTGAACACTCTGGCGTCAATGACGAAACGCAGAACGTGCTGCTGGAATGCGCCTTCTTCAGCCCGCTGGCCATCACCGGCCGCGCGCGTCGTCACGGTCTGCACACCGATGCCTCACATCGCTATGAGCGCGGCGTGGATTCAGCGCTGCAGTATAAAGCGATGGAACGCGCAACCCGCCTGCTGATCGATATCTGCGGCGGCGAAGCGGGTCCGGTTATCGATGTGACCCACGAAGCTGCGCTGCCGAAAGCGGCGACCATTACCCTGCGTCGTAGCAAACTGGATCGCCTGATCGGCCATCATATTGATGATGCTCAGGTCAGCGATATTCTGACGCGCCTGGGCTGCGAAGTGACCGCGGGCAACGATGAGTGGCAGGCGGTTGCCCCGAGCTGGCGTTTCGATATTGCCATCGAAGAAGATCTGGTCGAAGAAGTGGCCCGCGTGTATGGCTATAACAACATTCCCGATCGTCCGGTGCAGGCGGGGCTGATTATGGGCACCCACCGCGAAGCTAATCTGTCGCTGAAACGTGTAAAAACGCTGCTTAACGACAAAGGCTACCAGGAAGTGATCACCTACAGCTTTGTTGACCCGAAAGTGCAGCAGCTGATTCACCCGGGTGAAGAAGCCCTGATTCTGCCGAGTCCTATCTCCAGCGAAATGTCGGCAATGCGTCTGTCGCTGCTGACCGGCCTGCTGGGTACGGTGGTGTATAACCAGAACCGTCAGCAGAGCCGCGTGCGTATTTTTGAAAGCGGTTTGCGCTTTGTTCCGGATACCCAGGCTCCGCTGGGGATTCGTCAGGACGTGATGCTGGCCGGTGTGATTTGTGGCAACCGCTACGAAGAGCACTGGAATCTGGCAAAAGAGACCGTTGATTTCTACGATCTGAAAGGCGATCTGGAGTCCATTCTCGACCTGACCGGTAAATTAGCGGATATCGAATTCCGCGCAGAAGCGAACAGCGCACTGCATCCGGGGCAGTCGGCCGCGATTTATCTGAAAGGTGAACGTATTGGTTTCATTGGGGTTGTTCATCCTGAACTGGAACGTAAACTGGATCTGAACGGCCGGACTTTAGCGTTCGAACTGGAGTGGAACAAGCTTGCAGACCGCGTGGTGCCTCAGGCGCGCGAGATTTCTCGTTTCCCGGCGAACCGTCGTGATATCGCCGTTGTCGTCGCGGAAAACGTACCTGCAGCCGATGTTTTGACAGAGTGTAAGAAAGTTGGCGTAAATCAGGTAGTTGGCGTAAACTTATTTGACGTGTACCGTGGTAAAGGGGTAGCGGAAGGCAGTAAGAGCCTTGCGATTAGCCTCATCCTGCAGGATACCAGCCGTACACTCGAAGAAGAGGAGATTGCCGCTACCGTTGCCAGATGTGTAGAGGCATTAAAAGAGCGATTCCAGGCATCATTGAGGGATTGAACCTATGGCGCTTACAAAAGCTGAAATGTCAGAATATCTGTTTGATAAGCTTGGGCTTAGCAAGCGGGATGCCAAAGAGCTGGTAGAGTTGTTTTTCGAAGAGGTGCGTCGTGCTCTGGAAAACGGAGAACAGGTAAAACTCTCCGGGTTCGGCAACTTCGATTTGCGGGATAAAAACCAACGCCCGGGTCGTAACCCGAAAACGGGGGAAGATATTCCCATTACAGCCCGGCGTGTGGTGACCTTCAGACCCGGTCAGAAACTTAAAAGCCGTGTCGAAAACGCTTCGCCCAGAGACAAATAATCTGAACTAACTAAAAAGGCCGCTGATGCGGCCTTTTTCTTTTGTGGCGTAAATCAACTTCTTACGGCCGTAACCATCACCTCGACGAGGATATCAGGGCGTGCCATTTCCGCCTGGACAGCCGCGCGTGCCGGGCTGTGACCTTCCGGCATCCAGGCGACCCAGACCTCATTAAACCCGGCAAAATCACGCGCCATCGTCTTCAGCCACACCTGGGCAGACAGAATATGACGATTATCACTGCCTGCTTCGGCCAGCAGCGCGTCAATTTTCGCTAAAACCTCCCGGGTTTGCTGGCGGATATCGTCATCGCTGCTGACCGGGGTTTGCCCTGATAAAAAGATCAGATCGCCGTACCCGACGCTGGCGGAAAGGCGGGGCTGCGAATGATGGCGTTCAATTTTCATGCTGTGTGTTCCCATGTCAGACCTTCTAAAGAAATGGCGGGACTAGCGCCGTTGAGTAGCGCGCCGAGAACCACCGCGCTGCCGGCGGCCAGAGTAAAGCCAAGGCTACCCTGACCGAGGTTCATCCACAGGTTCTGATACCCGGCACGACCAAGCAGAGGGGGCCCCGCGGGGGTTGAAGGGCGCATACCGCACCAGGCCTCTGCATCCTCAACCCCCTGTAACTCAGGGAAGCTGCGGGTCACGATCTTTTTTAGCGCCTGGATACGCTCGGGGCGCAGTTGATCGCCGTCGTAGCCAATATCGACCATGGCGGCAATGCGCAGCCGATCGCCCAGCCGGGCATAGACCACTTTATGGCCGTAATCCGTTACGCTGATATCAGGGGCAATCCCGGGCGTTGTGGGGTAGGGGAGCGTCAGGCTGTAGCCTTTCAGAGCGCACAGCGGCACGCGAATACCGGTCCCGGCCAGCAGGGGGCCGCTGCCGTTTCCTGCCGCCACGATGTACTCATCGCCGACTATCGTTCCCTGACGGGTATCGACAGAATCAATGCGGGCGCCTTTTTTATTCAGGCGCAGCACCTCACAATGGCTGGTCAGAGTAAAGCTGGCGCTGGCATGCAGTTTCTCCAGCAGCGCCTGACAGAATTTTTGACAGTCGGCGGTCTCATCGCCGGGTGAATAAATACCGCCCTGCAGCGAAGGGCGAATATATTTCAGCGCCGGTTCAAGCTGAATACAGTCGTCGGCATTCAACGCTTGCTGGTATTGCGGGCTAATGCCTTTGGCGGCTTTATTAAAATCATATGCCCGACGGTGAACGATCAATTTTCCGGAACGCCGCCAGTGAAAGTCGTGCAGATTATCCGCCGTCAGCCACTCCTGCATCACCTGACGGCTGAGCAGCGACAAGCGCAATATATGATCGCCGTTGAGCTTATTCGTCTGGCTATTACAGGCGCGGAGAAACTGCAGCAGCCAGCGCCATTGCCCCGGCGACATTTTCAAACGCATATTGAGCGGCGAGTCGGCTTTACCCATCCATTTCATCCCCTGCAGGGGAACGCCACGATCGGCCAGGGGAGCCACATACCGGTAGCTAAGCTGCCCGCCGTTAGCAAAGCTGGTTGCCTGACCTGGCTTCGCCTGACGCTCCAGCAACTGCACCTGATGACCGCTCTTGATTAACTCATAAGCCGTTGCTAGCCCGATAACACCGCCGCCGATAATGACAATGCGCTTTTTCATAACCTGATAAACCCACCGCTGATAAATGCATGGGCTTTATGTCAAAGCATTTGCCTCTGCGGCGCAATTGACTTTTTATGTTCAGGGTATAACTCCAGGTTAATCTCCTGCAGCTGCTGGCGGAGCCGGATGCAGAGAAAATCGACAAACTTCTGGCTGATCGGGCTGAGTGAAACATCTGCCCGACGCAGTAAACACAGGGTGATCATCATCGGCGGCGCGATCGGATGAATCATCGCCGGCGCCAGGTTATGCCGGGCGGAAAAAATATCGGTAATGCTGCATCCCATGCCGCGCTTCACAAACTCGGTGGCCATGTAGTAGGTCTGCACGTTCAGACGGGTCGTCGAAAAATCACGGCGGGTCGCAATGGCCGCGGAGAGAGAGTGCGGTCCGGGCGAGATCCACCGCTGCTGGTCAATCTCCTCAATCACCACCTCTCCCTGACGATAGTCGCGGTCAATGTACACCAGCGGGACCTCAGCGATGGCGGTGCTGGTGATCTCCCCTTGCTGGACGGGCTGCAGCGTCAGGGCCAGGTCGATCTCGCGCAGATCCAGTTTTTTGACCAATGTCTCAGTGTGTTCGGTGGTGAGTGTCATCACCAGATTGGCATTTTGTTGGTAGAAATCAGTGACCAGTTCCGGGACCAGACTCAACCCAAGGCTCGGCAGACAGCCGAGGCTAATTTTGGCTCTGGGATCGCGGGCCAGGTTATCGGCGAGCAGGCGCAGGTTATCGAGATCATGATAAATATTCTGAGCTTTTTCAAACAGCATCAGCGCTTCGCTACTGGGCAGCAGCTTGCCGCGTACCCGCTGAAAAAGTTTAAAACCCAGCTTCTGCTCGGCGTTTTTAAGCGCTTTGCTGGCGGCGGGTTGAGAGATGTTGAGCGATTCTGCTGCTCGGGAAAGCGTGCCGCAAGTCATCACGGCGTGGAAGATTTCCAGGTGACGCAGTTTCATGAGGAGTTAACTCAGGGTTATAGAGGCCAGATAAAAAGTCATTTTCTAATAACAATAACTTAACATAAATTTAATCCGCAATCAGCGAACTGTTGACTTATTGAGCTGACTGCGCCGCCTTCAGGCGGATAATCCGATTCTCAGAACAATACCTGTTGTCCCTACATACACCCTCAGGCAACGAAGCCAACAAATTATAACGAGGGGGGATATTTTCTGAGCTGGCCCGAATACACCGTGCCCCAATAGCGGCCGGTTTTATTGGCATCAAGGAGTTATATGAGTGACTCAACGCTCTCTGGCAACCCGCTAACCAGACAGAATATCACCAGAAAAAATATTATTATTGGCCTGTTATTAGGGCTGTTTTTAGTGACGGCATTCTGGTGCCATGGACGGCCCGCCGCCGAACTCGGCTTGCTGAGTTTTACACCGCTTGTCGCCCTCGCCATCCTCTCGCTCGTCGGGGTAGATATTGTGCTGGCGGTGATCTCATCCATTATTATTGCGATGATTATGACCTCGACCGGCTTGCCTGAAATGGGAACGATGCTGGCAAAATCGACCGGCTCTTTCATTGCCACCGTCGGGTTAATCATTATGCTCGGTGCCGGTGTCGGAGAAGTGGCAACCCGTACCGGCGCTGCGGTGGAACTGGTGAAATTTGTGGTTCATCGTATCGGGCTGTCGAGTCAGACCCGGGTTAAACTGGGTATTGTCATTTCGTCGATTCTAATCTGCGGCGCCCTGGGGACCATGGCCGGGGGAAATGCGATCATCGTGGCGGTGATTATTCCGGTTGCCGCGGCGGTCAGGCTGACGCCGCCGACGGTGGCGGCGCTGATGATGACCGCCGGCTCCATCGGGCTTTTTACCGGGCCGTTTACGCCGAGTACCGTGACGATTCTCAAGCTCGGCGGCCTCAGCTATCCGGACTATTTACTGTATGTCGGGTTGCCAATGAGTGCGGTGACTTTGCTGGCCGGCTGGCTGATGGCGGGGCGCATTCAGAAGATGACCGAAGGGAAGCTGCGGTATGAGGTCGACCTGGCCGAAAAAACGCAGGAACAAGCGAGTGCCGCCGTTTCAAAGCGCAGAAAGCTCAGCGCGCTGGCGTTTGCGGCAACGATTATCGTGATGGCGGTGGTGGGCGTGGTGATAAAAGCCGGCTTTAGCTTCGCGATTATTGTGATGCTGCTGGTGGCGTTGATCACCGGGCTGGTCGGCGGCCTGCGGCCTACGCAGATTTTGCAGGCGCTGTATCACGGCTGCGGCCGTCTGGTGTGGATGTTTATCCTCTACTGGCTCTATAACCCGATTCTTGAACTGATGGATGGGCTCCATGCCTATCAGGGGCTGCTGGATTACACCCAGCCGCTGCTGGAGGGGATCTCCCCGGCCTGGCTGTGCTTTTGTATTTTCGCCTTCAATATCATTGGCCATGTGCCCGGCGCGGCGGTAGCGCAGATGACCTTTACCCACAAGATTTTTGGCCCGATGCTGATGGCCGCTGGCGTCCCGCCGCAGGGAACCACTGCGGTTCTGCTGGCCTCATCGCAGGTGGACTGGTTTGGCCCGTTCCCCTCTTCGGATATGTTTGGGCAGATGGGGCTGGCGCAGTCGACCCATCTCAAATACATGCTCTATAACGGCTGGGCTATCGTGATTGCTAACATTATTCTCTTCGCTCTGCTGTTTCAGGTGCTGGTGTAAGAGGCCATTCTGCTCAGTGCGGCGGGGCCGATGTCTCGCCGTGATGGTCAGTGGATCATCCGGTTATCTCTTCCTCTGCGGGAGGTTTTGCTTTTCTCACCTCTGTCGCCACCGTAAAATCAACGGCATCTCTTTCTGGCAATACGGAAATTATGCTGACCTTTGCCCAAACTCAACAGCGCCGCAGCCGGCGCTGGCTTATTGCACTACTGCTGCTGCTTCTCTCCATGATGACCGTCAGTCTCTGCGCCGGAGACCAGTGGATTGGTCCGCAGGAGTGGTTCAGCGCCAAAGGGCAGCTGTTTATCTGGCAGATTCGTCTGCCGCGTACGTTGGCCGTTCTGCTGGTCGGCGCTGCGCTGGCACTCTCCGGGGCGATCATGCAGGCATTATTCGAAAACCCGCTGGCGGAACCGGGGCTGCTGGGCGTCTCCAACGGCGCTGGCGTGGGATTAATTGCCGCGGTGCTGCTGGGCAAAGGCTATCTGCCGGGGTGGGCGCTGGGGCTGTGCGCGATTGCCGGCGCGCTGGTGATTACTTTTATTCTGCTGCGTTTTGCCCGGCGGCATCTGTCAACCAGCCGTCTGCTGCTGGCGGGCGTCGCGCTCGGCATTATCTGTAGCGCGTTGATGACCTGGGCGGTCTATTTCTCCACCTCTTTCGATTTGCGTCAGCTCATGTACTGGATGATGGGCGGGTTTGGCGGCGTGGACTGGCAGCAGCTGTGGCTGATACTGGCGCTGTTGCCGGTGCTTATCTGGGCGTGTCTGCAATCACAGCCGCTGAATCTCCTGGCGCTGGGGGAAGTGTCCGCTCGTCAGCTGGGACTGCCTCTCTGGCTATGGCGCAGGCTGCTGGTCGTGGCGACAGGCTGGCTGGTTGGCGTGAGCGTGGCGCTGGCAGGGGCAATTGGATTTATTGGGTTGGTGATACCGCATATTCTGCGCTTATGCGGCTTGAGCGATCATCGGGTGCTGCTTCCGGCCTGTGTGCTTGCCGGCGCCAGTTCGCTGCTCGGCGCCGATATCATTGCCCGCCTGGCGCTGTCGGCGGCGGAATTACCGATCGGCGTGGTCACCGCGACGCTGGGAGCGCCGGTCTTCATCTGGCTACTGCTGAAATCCGCGCATTCGCAATAAGCGGTGGACTGGCGCAGCCATTATCGCTGCGCCAGGGAGGGGAGCTGGGGTTTACCAGCCTTTGATCGCATCGCCTTTGTATACTTCCATGGCTTTATCTGCGACCTCTTTGGTCTGGAAGGCTTCTTTCAGCTGCTGAATCTTTTTACTGTCTTTATTCTCTTCACGTGAAACGATGGCATTCACATAAGGAGAGTCCGGTCCTTCCATAAATAAACCATCGCGGGCCGCGGAGAGACCTGCCTGCGCGGAGAAGTTGGTGTTAATAATCGACAGCGCGACGTTCGGATCGTCGAGGGTACGGGTCAGCTGCGGCGTATCGACTTCAACAATTTTCAAATGTTTCGGGTTGTCGATAATATCCAGCGATGTCGGCAAATAGCCCACGCCCTCTTTCAGTTTGATTAAGCCCTGCGCCTGCAGCAGGAGCAGGCTGCGGCCTAAGGTCGTGGTTTCGTTAGAGATAGATACCGTTGCGCCGTCCGGCAGCTCGTTGATATGTTTAATTTTGCGTGAATAAGCGGCAATCGGGAAGACAAACGTTTTGCCAACGATGGCAAATTTGTAGCCGCGCTCTTTCGACTGTGCCTCAAGATAGGGCAGCGTCTGGAAGGCATTAGCATCGACGTCTTTATTATTTAACGCTTCATTGGGCAGCACGTAATCATTGAAAGAGATAACCTCGACGTCGAGGTGATATTTATCCTTCGCCACCTGCTCAACCACTTTCCAGATGGCTTCATCCGGACCGGTGTTAATCGCCACCTTAACTTTGTTGTTATCGTCTGGAGAGCAGGCCGATAACAACACTACCGATGTGGCGATTAACACCGAGCTTAACAACTTTTTCATCTATAAAACTCTCTCAAAATTAGTCCATAACAAAAGGCTATTACATCCATTTAACACTGTACACTGAATTGTCTGCTGACCATATTGAGAGGAATTCATGTTCGCGGCGGGTACGGTGCGGTATTCCTGGCAGCCGATTAGACGTACAATGAACGCCCGTGAATCCGCTACAGTAGATAGGGATCACCTTAAATCAGAAATCCATTTGATGGACGGAGGGAAGGCTATGCAACACGATATTCTGAATACTGAAGTCACCACGATTGATGGTCAAAAAACAACGCTGGCGGACTATGCGGGCAAAGTACTGCTGATCGTGAACGTGGCGTCAAAATGCGGCCTGACGCCGCAGTATGAGCAGCTGGAGACCTTGCAAAAAGATCTTGAGAATGACGGCTTCACCGTGCTTGGCTTCCCGTGCAATCAGTTCCTGGGGCAGGAGCCGGGTAGCGAAGAAGAGATCAAAACCTTCTGCAGCACCACCTACGGCGTCACTTTCCCGCTGTTCAGCAAAATTGATGTCAATGGCGAGCACCGCCATCCGCTCTATCAGCAGCTGGTCGATGCCGCGCCGCAGGCCGTAGCGCCGGAAGGCAGCGGTTTCTACGAGCGTATGGCCAGCAAAGGCCGTGCGCCGGCCAACGTCGGCGACATTCTGTGGAATTTCGAAAAATTCCTGCTGGGTAAAGATGGCCAGGTTATCCAGCGCTTCTCGCCGGATATGACCCCCGACGATCCGCTGCTGATGGCCGCGATTAAAGGGGCGTTAGCGAAATAATGCCGTTTTTGATGCAGCTGCGGGACGTCAAAGAGGCGGGGCGTCTGGCGCCATTTAGCGCCCAGGTGCGTCCTGGTGAAATGGTTCATCTGGTCGGGCCCAACGGCGCAGGCAAAAGCACGCTGCTGATGCGAATGGCCGGCCTGACGACGGGGCCCGGAGACGTTATTCTTAACGAACGCAAACTGGACCAGTGGTCGGCACAGGAGCTGGCGCGTCACCGGGCCTACCTCAGCCAGCACCAGATGCCGCCTTTTGCCATGCCGGTATGGCACTATCTGTCGTTGCATCTGCAAAATGGTGGGCAAAGCGAACTGCTCGGCAGCGTTGCCGATAAGCTGGGCCTGAGCGATAAGCTCGGGCGCCAGGTGAATCATATTTCTGGTGGCGAGTGGCAGCGCGTACGCCTGGCGGCGGTCATTCTGCAGATTCATCCGCTGGCGAATCCGGCGGGGCAGCTGCTGGTACTGGATGAACCGATGAACAGTCTGGACGTGGCGCAGCAGGCGGCGCTAGACCGGGTTCTGGGTGAACTGTGCGAGTCGGGCGTGGCGGTCGTGATGAGCAGCCACGATCTTAATCATACCCTGCGACACGCGCATCAATCCTGGCTTATCTGCCGGGGGCAGGCCATTGCCTGCGGTGAGACATCGGCGGTGTTAACCGAAGAAAATTTAACCACGGCCTATGCGATTCCTTTTCAGCGCATTGCGGTCGCCGGTCATTTTATGCTCGTTGCGTCACAGTAGCACGAAGCAACCTTGCCAGTGCATTGATAAACCAGCTAAATTATCCTGACGAGTTGATAAGGAACAGAGGAATCGTCTGAGATGCGTTTGTGGTTCATTTTATTGGCGGCGCTATTTCTGGCTGGCTGCAGTAGCCACCGGGCGCCGCCGCCGAATCCGCGGCTTGCAGATTCCATTACCGTTATCGCAAACCTGAACGAACAGCTGCGCAACTGGCGGGGCGCGCCGTATCGCTATGGCGGTATGTCTCCGCGCGGAGTTGATTGTTCCGGATTTGTCCTCATGACCTTCCGCGATAAGTTTGCCCTGCAACTGCCGCGTGAAACTCGCGATCAGGCAGAAATTGGCACTAAAATTGATAAAAGTGAGTTGTTACCGGGGGATCTGGTCTTTTTCAAAACCGGGTCCGGCGACAGCGGTCTGCATGTGGGCATCTACGATACCGACAATCAGTTTATCCACGCCTCGACCAGCCAGGGCGTGACGCGCTCCTCCCTGGATAACGTCTACTGGAATAAAAAATTCTGGCAGGCCCGCAGGATATAGCGACGGAAGGCGTGGCGAAGGGGAAGCGTTGGCTTCCCTTTTTTTATGTCGATAACCCTGCGGTTCTCCCGTGTTAATACCGTGTTGAAGGCACTACACTGGAGAGAGGAGGAACCATGACCCTGTCTTTTACTACCCACTGGCGTGATGAACTGCCGGATTTCTATACCGCTTTAGCGCCCACCCCGCTGAAAAATGCCCGACTTATCTGGCACAATGCGCCGCTGGCGCAAACCCTGGACATTCCCGAGGCGCTGTTTCATCCGGCGCAGGGCGCCGGCGTGTGGGGAGGCGAAACGCTGCTGCCCGGCATGTCGCCGCTGGCGCAGGTCTACAGCGGCCATCAGTTTGGCGCCTGGGCCGGCCAGCTTGGCGATGGCCGAGGGATTTTGCTTGCTGAACAGCAGCTGCCGGACGGGCGTCGCCTGGACTGGCACCTCAAAGGCGCCGGCCTGACGCCCTATTCGCGAATGGGCGACGGGCGAGCGGTGCTGCGTTCCACGATCCGCGAAAGCCTGGCCTCGGAAGCCATGCATGCGCTGGGGATCCCGACGACGCGCGCGCTCGCCATGGTCACCAGCGATACCCCCGTGCAACGCGAAACGCTGGAAAGCGGCGCGATGTTGATGCGTCTGGCCGAAAGTCACGTGCGCTTCGGCCATTTCGAACATTTCTATTATCGCCGTGAGCCGGAAAAGGTACAGCAGCTAGCCGACTACGTGATTCGTCACCATTGGCCAGAGCTGGTTGATGACGCTGATAAATACGTTTTATGGTTCCGTGACGTTGTCACGCGAACGGCGACGCTGATCGCCAGCTGGCAGACGGTAGGCTTCGCCCATGGGGTGATGAACACCGATAATATGTCGATTCTTGGGCTGACGATGGACTACGGCCCATACGGCTTCCTGGACGACTTCAAACCCGATTTTATCTGCAACCATTCCGATTATCAGGGCCGCTACAGTTTTGAAAACCAGCCGGCGGTTGGTCTGTGGAATTTACAACGTCTCGCGCAGTCGCTGTCGCCGTTTATTGCGGTGGATGCGCTTAATGCCGCGCTGGATGGCTACCAGCATGCTCTGCTGACGGTATACGGCCGCCGTATGCGCGATAAGCTGGGTCTGTTCACCCAGCAGAAAGGCGATAATGACCTGCTGGATGGGCTGTTCGCGCTGATGATACGGGAAGGCAGCGATTACACCCGGACTTTCCGCATGCTGAGCGTGAGTGAACAACACAGCGCGGCGTCGCCGCTGCGCGATGAGTTCATCGATCGCGCGGCCTTCGATAGCTGGTTCGCGGGCTATCGCGCGCGTCTGCGCGATGAGCCGATCGACGATGCGCAACGCCAGCAGCAGATGCAGAGCGTAAACCCGGCGCTGGTGTTACGAAACTGGCTGGCACAGCGGGCCATCGAGCAGGCAGAGCAAGGGGAGATGAGCGAACTGGCGCGGCTGCATGAGGCATTACGCCAGCCGTTTGCAGACCGGGACGATGATTATATCAACCGTCCGCCCGACTGGGGAAGGCGTCTGGAAGTAAGCTGCTCCAGCTGACGTTACCCAGGCCTGCTCTGTCCTCGCGGGCAGAGAGGGGCTATTTCGTCAGGATCAGTTTCCCCGCATGGGTCTGGCGCAGCAAATAGCGCTGGCCGCCATGTTCAATCACCACCCGACCTTCAGCGCCGAGTAAGGTGCGGCTGTTGATCTTACGGTCGGTGGGGATGGGGTAAGGGGCATTGTCTTTTGTTTTTTCTGCTGTGGCAGTGTTATCCATACGCGTCAAAGCACCAAATAAAAATAAAAGAAACAATGATAATCATTATCAGTAATGTTAATTTTCACGGCAAGCGTTATTTGTGAAAACCCTGTTTTTTGGGGGGAGGTTGCGCCAGACCAGGCGGAAAGAATCTCCCCCACCACGGCGTGGCGGGGGCAGGAACTACAGGCGGGTAGCGGTTGCCGCAGCCAGTTCGGCCAGCAAACGTTCGCTATCTTCCCAACTCAGGCAAGGATCGGTAATGGACTGGCCCCGCGTCAGCGGCTGCCCGGCAACCACCTTCTGCGTGCCTTCCTGCAGGAAGCTTTCGGCCATGATGCCGGCAATCGATGTGGAACCGGCGCGAATCTGCTGGCAGATATCGGCGCACACCTCCAGCTGACGACGGTGCTGCTTCTGGCAGTTGCCGTGGCTGAAATCAACCACCAGCTGTTCCGGCAGGTCAAATTCACGCAGCGCATCGCAGGCGGCGGCGATATCTTCAGCATGATAATTCGGCTGTTTACCGCCGCGCATGATGATGTGGCCGTACGGGTTGCCGCTGGTCTGATAGATGGTCATCTGACCCTGCTTATCGGGCGACAGGAACATATGGCTGGCGCGGGAGGCACGGATGGCATCAACGGCGATACGGGTATTGCCATCGGTGCCGTTTTTGAAGCCGACCGGGCAGGAGAGCGCGGAGGCCATTTCCCGGTGGATCTGGCTTTCGGTGGTACGCGCGCCGATAGCGCCCCAGCTTATCAGGTCGGCAATAAACTGCCCGGTCACCATATCGAGAAATTCGGTGGCGGTGGGGACCCCCAGCTCGTTGACCTGCAGCAGCAGCCGACGCGCCAGTTCAAGACCGTGATTCACCCGATAGCTGCCGTTAAGGTCAGGATCCGAAATTAACCCTTTCCAGCCCACAACGGTACGCGGCTTTTCAAAGTAGGTACGCATGACGATTTCCAGCTGCGGCTGGTAGCGTTCGCGCATCCCTTGCAGGCGGCGCGCGTAGTCCATCGCCGCGTCGGTATCATGAATGGAGCACGGTCCGAGAATCACCAGTAAACGGCGATCTTCACCGTTGAGGATTTTTTCAATCCGACGGCGGGAGGCGGCAACGTGTGCGGCAACGTCGGCAGACACGGGATGCCGCTGCGCCAGTTCCGCGGGCGTCACCAGGCTTTCAATGCGCGCGGTACGCAATTCGTCTGTTTTATTCATTGGAGTCTCAAAAAATCTGTTTCTTCCGCGGCGAAAATGCCGGGAAGTGATGCGCATCACGATAAACCAATCTCTGCTTATTGCAAGGGCAGGTCATGATCCTGTATAGGCCACGGGCGATAGCATAAACAAATTTTCTCCAATGCACTAGTTCGTTAGTACATTCTTCGATTCAGCCCCATGATGTCCATGATTTTAGTTGCAATTTCTTCAACCGAATAATTGGTGCTATTCAGGCACGGAATTTTATTCTTGCGATACAGGGCCTCAACCTCGGTCACCTCCATGCGACACTGGCGCATCGACGCATAGCGGCTGTTTTCACGGCGTTCTTCGCGGATCGCGGCCAGCCGTTCCGGATTAATGGTTAAACCGAACAGCTTATGTTGTAAGGGCTTGAGCGAGGCCGGGAGGATCAGGTTGTCCATATCGTCGGCGATAAACGGGTAGTTTGCCGCGCGGATACCGTATTGCATCGCCAGGTAAAGACTGGTCGGGGTTTTGCCGCAGCGCGAGACGCCCAGCAAAATGACCTGTGCCTGATCGAGATTACGCAGCGAGATACCGTCGTCATGGGCGAGGGTGTAATCAATCGCCGCAATACGTGCATCGTATTTGTTGAGGTTACCCGGCGTCAGGCCGTGGGTGCGGTGCGCGATCGGCGTCGGGTCGAGCCGGAGTTCCTGCTGAAGCGGGGCCACCAGGGCCTGCACAATATCCTGACAAAACCCCTCACTTTGCAAAATAATATCGCGAATTTCAGGGATAACGATGGAGTAGAACACCAGCGGGCGGATGCCGGTCTGCTGATAGATGGCGTCAATTTGTTCCTTAACTGCCCGCGCGCGGCTGATATTTTCGACGAACGGCAGCGTAAAACTGCTGATAGCGACCGGGAATTGCGACATCACCGCATGCCCCAGGACTTCGGCCGTAATGGCGGTACCGTCAGAAATATAAAATACGTGGCGATCTACAGCACTTTCCATTTTGACCATCCGGTATAATGAGTTTAATTATCTGAAAGCAGAAATTAAATTTAAGCATATCCCTTTAGGCTTTGTCTCACTTTTAAAAATGAAACGGTATTTTTATTTTTAATGAAAAGGATGGTTCAGTTTTCGATTTTGCCGGCATTTTGTATCTTATTGCAGCAGATTTCAGCAGAATCATTAGCTTAGCTATATCGGGAAAACTATCCTAAAAATGAAAAATAATTTGCTTGAACGATTCACCGTTTTTTTCAGCCGCATAAATATGTCAGGATAAATCCCGTAGTTGATCGTGAGTTTTTTATCACTGGTATTAAATCACAAAAGGATTGTCTCGATGTCCAACAATGGCTCGTCACCGCTGGTGCTTTGGTATAACCAACTCGGCATGAATGATGTAGACAGAGTTGGGGGCAAAAATGCCTCCCTTGGTGAAATGATTACGAATCTGTCCGGTATGGGTGTTTCCGTACCGAACGGGTTTGCCACCACCGCTGATGCCTTCAATCAGTTCCTGGACCAAAGCGGTGTCAACCAGCGTATTTATGAACTGCTGGATGAAACCGACATTGACGACGTTTCCGCATTAGCGAAAGCGGGCGCCCAGATCCGTCAGTGGATCATTGATACGCCGTTCCAGAGCGAACTGGAAGACGCCATTCGTGATGCTTATACACAGCTGTCCGCGGATAATGCCGAGGCCTCCTTTGCCGTGCGTTCCTCCGCCACGGCGGAAGATATGCCGGATGCCTCCTTCGCCGGGCAGCAAGAGACATTCCTCAACGTGCAGGGCTTTGATGCCGTGCTCGTCGCGGTGAAGCACGTGTTTGCTTCGCTGTTTAACGATCGCGCGATCTCCTATCGCGTGCATCAGGGTTATGACCACCGCGGCGTGGCGCTATCCGCCGGGGTTCAAAGGATGGTGCGTTCCGACCTCGCCTCATCCGGCGTCATGTTTTCCATTGATACCGAGTCCGGCTTTGACCAGGTGGTATTTATTACCTCCGCCTGGGGACTTGGCGAAATGGTGGTGCAGGGCGCGGTGAACCCGGATGAGTTCTACGTGCATAAACCGACGCTGGCGGCGGGTCGTCCGTCTATCGTGCGCCGTACCATGGGGTCGAAAAAGATCCGCATGATTTACGCGCCGACCCAGGAACATGGCAAGCAGGTGCGTATCGAAGACGTTCCGCAGGCGCAGCGTGACATTTTCTCGTTAACCAACGAGGAAGTGCAGGAGCTGGCGAAGCAGGCGGTGCAAATTGAGAAGCACTACGGCCGTCCGATGGATATCGAATGGGCGAAAGATGGCCATACCGGCGAGCTGTTCATCGTCCAGGCGCGTCCGGAAACCGTACGTTCACGCGGCCAGGTGATGGAACGCTATACCCTGCATGCGCAAGGGCAGATTGTGGCTGAAGGCCGCGCGATCGGCCATCGCATCGGGGCCGGTCCGGTGAAAGTCATTCACGATATCAGTGAAATGAACCGCATCGAACCGGGCGACGTGCTGGTCACCGACATGACCGACCCGGACTGGGAACCGATCATGAAGAAAGCCTCGGCGATCGTCACCAACCGCGGCGGCCGTACCTGCCACGCGGCGATTATTGCCCGCGAGCTGGGGATTCCGGCGGTCGTTGGCTGCGGTGACGCGACCGATCGCATTCAGGAAAACCAGAACGTGACCGTCTCCTGTGCCGAAGGCGATACCGGTTACGTCTACGCCGAACTGCTCGACTTCAGCATTAAGAGCTCAAGCGTCGGGGAAATGCCGGACCTGCCGCTGAAAATCATGATGAACGTCGGTAACCCGGATCGCGCATTCGATTTCGCTTGTCTGCCGAACGAAGGCGTTGGTCTGGCGCGTCTGGAATTCATCATCAACCGTATGATTGGCGTCCACCCGCGCGCGCTGCTGGAGTTTGATGACCAGGAGCCGGCGCTGCAGAACGAAATCCGTGAGTTGATGAAAGGCTACGACTCGCCGAGAGAGTTCTACGTCGGTCGTCTGACCGAAGGGATTGCGACCCTCGGCGCGGCGTTCTATCCGAAGCGGGTAATCGTGCGTCTGTCCGACTTCAAATCTAACGAATACGCCAACCTGGTGGGCGGCGAGCGTTATGAGCCGGAAGAGGAAAACCCGATGCTCGGCTTCCGCGGCGCCGGTCGCTACGTCTCCGACAGCTTCCGCGATTGTTTCGCGCTGGAGTGCGAAGCGGTGAAGCGCGTGCGCAACGATATGGGGCTGAGTAACGTCGAAATCATGGTGCCGTTTGTCCGCACCGTCGCCCAGGCGAAAGCGGTGGTGGAAGAGCTGGCGCGCCAGGGGCTCAAGCGCGGCGAAAACGGGCTGAAAATCATTATGATGTGTGAAATTCCATCGAATGCGCTGCTGGCCGAACAGTTCCTTGAGCACTTTGACGGTTTCTCCATTGGTTCAAACGATATGACTCAGCTGGCGCTGGGCCTCGATCGCGACTCCGGCGTGGTCTCTGAGCTGTTTGACGAACGTAATGACGCGGTGAAAGCGCTGCTGTCGATGGCGATTCGCGCGGCGAAGAAGCAGGGCAAATACGTCGGTATTTGCGGCCAGGGTCCTTCTGACCACGAAGATTTTGCCGCATGGCTGATGGAGGAAGGGATTGATAGTCTGTCTCTGAACCCGGATACCGTGGTGCAAACCTGGCTTGGTCTGGCTGAACTGAATAAGTAAGCCCGCGCTTTAAATCCCCCCAATCCCCGTCAGCAATGGCGGGGATTTTTTTATTTTCGGCGCGTGCCGACCGCTATTGACAGCCGTACGTGCAAACAAGCGGAGATAGCGCCGCGGCGGCTAATGGCAACGAAGTAAAAAAAAAGCCCATCGTGGGAGATGGGCAAAGACTACACACAGCAATTCGTTGTTTCACTCAGGGGATTTCCATGCTTATAAATCAAGGTGTTGATCTATAACCGTGCCCTAATAGTAGACACAGCCTTTTTTTGCGTCGATCAGATTCATCTCAATAGTTAAACAGGTGTGAAGAATATGCTGATTGCGTAACGTGAGGGAGGGGATTACGGGGGAGAGCAGTATTATTTTTATCAGTTTTTCTTATGATTAAGGCGGGTTTCCCCGCCTCGATTTTTTACTTTTCGCTGTTGATATTACTGACGTTTAACGCTTCAAGTTCCGCCAGCACCTGATCGGGATCTTTCGGCGGCGGCGGAACCTCCTGCAGCCAGGCATCAAACAGGCGCCAGGAGACGGCGAGCAGCACCGGACCGATAAACAAGCCGATCATCCCGAAGGCGATCAGCCCGCCGATAACGCCGGAGAGAATCAGGATCATCGGCAGGTCGGCGCCCATACGAATCAGCATCGGGCGGATAACGTTATCCATGGTCCCCACCACGCAGCTCCATACCAGCAGCACCGTGCCCCAGGTGGTATCTCCGGACCAGTAGAGCCAGATAATCGAGGGGACCAGGACCAGCAATGGCCCCAGCTGTACCAGGCAGGTGAAGATCATGACCACGGTCAGCAGCGCGGCGTAAGGGACGCCGCTAATCGCCAGGCCTATCCCTCCGAGCACCGCCTGAACCAGCGCCGTCACCACCACGCCCAGCGCCACGGCGCGAATGGCCTGACCGGCCAACAGGACCGCCGCATCGCCGCGTTTTGCTGCCAGACGCGTTGCGAAATAACGGAATCCATAGGCGACTTTCTCACCCTGCCAGTACAGCAGAGCGCTGAACAACAGCATCAGCCCGCAATAAACCAGCAGTTTGCCGATATGCGCCGCCTGACCGACGAACCAGGTGGTGGTGGTGCCGATATAGGGACGAATTTTGGCCATAATGGCCGCACCGCCCATATCCAGCAGGCCGTGCCAGGCAGCATAGAGCTTGTCGCCAATCAGCGGAACGCTATTGAGCCAGGCGAAATCCGGCAGCGTGACATTCCCGGTGGAGATCAGTTTTATCAGCGGAATACTGTTATCTACCAGGCTATTTACCAGCAGCGCAATCGGGATGACAAACAGTAAAAACAACAGCACGGTCATGACCAGCACGGCGAGGGCGCGTTTACCGAACAGCAAACGCTGCAGATGCAGCAGAACGGGCCAGGTGGCGATGACGACGGTGCCTGCCCAGGCGAAGGACAGAATAAAGGGTTGCACCACCCACAGGCAGGAGATAATTATCAGGGATAAGAACAGTACCGACAGCAGAATTTGCGGTATATCCCGGGGTTGGCGATCGTTAAGCATAAAGAAATTTTACCTTTCCAGTCGCGTCAAAATGCTGACGCCGCGTAAATCCATATACTGATAATAATATCAATAATTTCACGGGCCTGATTTTGCACATAAATCTGGCGGGCGCATATGAAAAAAATGTGATAAAAAGTTGACTGCGCCACGCAATCGTTTAGTTATCCATACACAAAATCATCCGGACGCATCGAGGCGGCGATCGACTCCCGGCTCTCAGGCTTTTTTTGCCCGGCGTGGTGAACGTGGTTTGCATTGCCCGCAAGGGTCAGCTTCACGCAAGGAGTCGGCAGCAAATGCGCCAACAAGAGGCAGTCTGAAGGATGACATCTCTACAACACAACATAGTCAGGCAGGGTCAAGCATTATGATCCCACAAATTTCTCAAGCACCAGGTGTCGTTCAACTGGTATTGACTTTTTTGCAGGTACTGGAGCAGCAAGGATTTACCGGCGATACCGCCACCAGCTATGCCGACAGGCTAACGATGGCGACAGATAACAGCGTTTATCAGCTGCTGCCGGATGCCATTTTATTTCCCCGCTCGACGGCAGATGTCGTCCTGCTGGCGCGGCTCGCCGCCGAAGAACGCTTCAAATCGCTGGTCTTTACCCCGCGCGGCGGCGGCACCGGCACCAACGGCCAGTCGCTGAATGCGGGGATCATCGTCGATATGTCCCGCCATATGAACCGCATACTCGAAATCAACCCGCAAGAGGGATGGGTTCGTGTTGAAGCGGGCGTAATTAAAGATCAGCTGAACCAGTACCTTAAACCGTACGGTTACTTTTTTGCCCCGGAGCTTTCCACCAGCAACCGCGCCACCCTCGGCGGGATGATCAATACCGATGCCTCCGGCCAGGGATCATTGGTTTATGGCAAAACCTCAGACCATGTACTGGGCGTTCGTTCGGTGCTGATGGGCGGCGATATTCTCGATACCCAGGCGATGCCCGTCGCCCTGGCGGAGACACTGAGCCGGGAACAGTCGGCGATTGGGCGGATTTACCGGACGGTATTTCAGCGTTGCAAAGCGCAACGTCAGCTCATTATCGATAAATTTCCCAAACTTAACCGCTTCCTGACCGGATATGACCTGCGCCACGTCTTTAATGATGACATGAGCGAGTTCGATCTGACCCGTATTCTCACCGGCTCGGAAGGGACGCTGGCCTTTATCACCGAAGCGCGTCTCGATATTACCCGTCTGCCGAAAGTGCGCCGTCTGGTGAATATCAAATACGATTCGTTTGACTCCGCGCTGCGCAACGCGCCGTTTATGGTCGAGGCGAAAGCGCTGTCGGTGGAAACCGTCGATTCAAAAGTCCTTAACCTGGCGCGCGAAGATATCGTCTGGCATTCGGTCAGTGAGCTGATTACCGATGTCCCGGATAAAGAGATGCTGGGGCTGAATATCGTCGAATTTGCCGGCGATGACGCGGCGCTTATCGACAACCAGGTGACCACGCTGTGTCAGCGCCTTGATGAGCTGATTGCCGCCAGCGAAGCGGGCGTCATCGGCTGGCAGGTCTGCAACGAACTGGACGGCGTTGAGCGCATCTACGCGATGCGTAAAAAAGCGGTGGGGCTGCTGGGGAATGCCAAAGGTGCCGCCAAGCCGATTCCCTTTGCGGAAGATACCTGCGTGCCGCCGGAACATCTGGCCGATTATATCGTCGAGTTTCGTGCGCTGCTCGACAGCCACGGCCTGAGCTACGGTATGTTTGGCCACGTAGACGCCGGCGTTCTGCACGTGCGTCCGGCGCTGGATATGTGCGATCCGCAGCAAGAAGTGCTGATGAAACAGATCTCCGACGAGGTCGTGGCGCTGACCGCCAAATACGGCGGCCTGCTGTGGGGTGAACACGGCAAAGGCTTCCGCGCCGAGTACAGTCCGGCATTCTTTGGCGAAGAACTTTACGGCGAGCTGCGCAAAGTCAAAGCGGCATTCGATCCGCACAACCGTCTTAACCCGGGGAAAATCTGTCCGCCGGAAGGCGTAGAGGCGCCGATGATGAAAGTGGATGCCGTGAAGCGCGGCACCTGGGATCGGCAGATCCCGATTGCGGTGCGCAGCGCATGGCGCGGTGCGATGGAGTGTAACGGTAACGGCCTGTGCTTTAACTTCGATGTTAAAAGCCCGATGTGTCCGTCGATGAAGGTCAGCAATCACCGTATCCACTCGCCGAAGGGGCGCGCAACGCTGGTGCGCGAGTGGCTGCGCCTGCTAGCGGATCGCGGCATCGACCCCAATCAGCTGGAAAAAGATCTGCCGGAAAAACGCGCCAGCCTGCGTACGCTGGTGGCGCGGACCCGCAACAGCTGGCACGCCCGCAAGGGGGAATATGACTTCTCCCATGAGGTCAAAGAGGCGATGTCCGGCTGTCTGGCCTGTAAAGCGTGCTCTACCCAATGTCCGATTAAAATCGATGTTCCGGAATTCCGCTCACGCTTCCTGCAGCTTTACCACAGTCGCTATTTGCGGCCGGTTCGCGATCATCTGGTGGCAACGGTGGAATCCTATGCGCCGCTGATGGCCCAGGCGCCGAAGACCTTCAACTTCTTTATTAACCAGCCGTGGATGCGCAAGCTGTCGGAGAAGCACATAGGGATGGTGGATCTGCCGCTGCTCTCGACGCCGTCGCTGAAGCAGAGAATGGTGGGACATCGCTCGGCAAACATGACGCTGGAGCAGCTGGAAACGCTCAGCGCTGAGCAGAAAGCCAAAATGGTACTGGTGGTGCAGGATCCGTTCACCAGCTACTACGACGCGCAGGTGGTGGCTGATTTTGTTCGTCTGGTTGAAAAAGTAGGCTACCAGCCGGTACTGCTGCCGTTCTCGCCAAACGGCAAGGCGCAGCACATCAAAGGGTTCCTCTCGCGCTTTGCGCGTACGGCGCAGAAAACCGCAGATTTTCTCAACCGCGTGGCGCAGCTGGGCATGCCGATGGTTGGCGTCGATCCGGCGCTGGTGCTGTGCTATCGCGATGAGTACAACCAGGTTCTGGGTGACAAACGAGGGGATTTCCGCGTGATGCTGGTGCACGAGTGGCTGCCGCAGGCGCTGCCGGAAGCTCGCGAACAGGAGAATGGCGGCGAAGCGTGGTATCTGTTTGGTCACTGTACGGAAGTCACGGCGCTGCCCGCGGCGCCGAAGCAGTGGGCAGAGATTTTTGCGCGCTTCGGCGCGAAACTGGAAAACGTCAGCGTGGGCTGTTGTGGGATGGCCGGCACCTACGGTCATGAGGTAAAAAACCATGCCAACTCGCTGGATATCTACGCGCTTTCCTGGCAACAGGCGATCCAGCGTTTACCGCGCAACCGTTGCCTGGTGACCGGATATTCCTGTCGTAGTCAGGTGAAACGCATTGAAGGCAGCGGTGTTCGTCATCCGCTGCAGGCGCTGCTGGAGATTATTGGATGATTTGGAAACGTCAGACAACGCTGGAACAGCTTAACCGCATGGGCGAAGGCAATATGGTCGGGCTGCTGGATATTCATTTTGATAGCTTCACCGATGATACCATCGAAGCCACCATGCCGGTGGATAGCCGCACCCATCAACCGTTTGGTCTGCTACATGGTGGAGCATCGGTGGTACTGGCGGAAACGCTGGGCTCGGTTGCCGGCTATTTGTGCAGTGAAGGCGAGCAAAAGGTGGTAGGGCTGGAGGTCAATGCCAACCACATTCGCTCGGTGCGCGGTGGTCGGGTCAGGGGCGTCTGTAAAGCGCTGCATGTCGGTTCGCGCCATCAGGTGTGGCAGATTGAAATTTTTGATGAACAGGGGCGCCTGTGCTGCTCCTCGCGCCTGACCACGGCGGTCGTCTGAGATAGCCACAGCGCGCTGAGATTCTTCTCATCCAAATATAAGGGGGAATATATTTCCCCCTTATATTCAGCAGATTTTATTGTGTTTCATCCTTAATCGTTTCAGTGGGACCATTCTTCTGCACTGAGGCAATTCCTTTTTTCGCCGCTTCCTTCGAGGAATACATTTCACTGGTGGCAATGGTTTCATGGTTATCCGCTTTTAGCAGGAAATACCATGGCTGGGAAACGCTTTTCTCCGATTTTTTAATAACGTAATACCCCATTCTTAACTCCTTTGCGCATTAGCATCGACACCATGATATGTAGACCATCGCGGCTTATACAGCAAGTCATCGGCGCTAAAAATATAATTCATGAATTATTCACGCTACTTATGCTACTATTTTAAGTACGAAATATTTGTGCGTAACGAAGAGGACGGAGTTAACTATGGGTATCATTTCCTGGATCATTTTTGGTCTTATTGCCGGTATTTTGGCTAAGTGGATTATGCCAGGCAAAGACGGCGGCGGGTTTATCGTCACTATCGTTCTGGGGGTCATTGGTGCGGTTGTCGGTGGTTGGATCAGTACGTTTTTTGGCTTCGGCAAGGTCGATGGCTTTAATTTCGGCAGCTTTGTCGTGGCGGTAATCGGTGCATTAGTCGTGCTGTTTATCTACAGAAAGATTAAGAGTTAATATACCGTCATCATACCTGTATCCTCATCGCCGTGGGTGATGAGGATATAGACATTGAGCACTAAAGCAGACGCAAAATAAAAGCTGCCACGTTAACTGGCAGCTTTTTTTATGAGGCTGGCATCAGCCGCTCAAGGCTACCGGTATATGGCCCGGGATAACTCAGGGCATATCGGGAGCGGGAACAACTTCCACGCGCACTTCATAATGTTTAGCGCTACCTGTCGGGATCAGCGCGGTCAGTTTATTAATGGTCTCAGCCGGGTTATCGGTGGCAACCGTTGCAGAGAATAATACCGGTTTTCTCGGCGGGAATGGCGGCAGAGGCATAGGCATTGGACCACGCCCTTGCGGCATCTCCATCACCGGCTGTCCGGCATTATTACCGGCGGGAGCAGGGCCGTCATTTTTATCTGCCGCAAATGCGCTGGCCGCGACAATTGACGCGGTGGCTAACAGAGCAATGATTGTTCCTTTCATCTTCGTTACCTCGTTGGAATGTGGCTGGAATCTTAGAGGTAACGTCATTGACGAACAATCCCACGGCGGGCAAATCCTCCAAAACTCCTCATTTCATAACGAATGTGAAGCTCCGGCGTGGGAAGCAGGGTTTGTGGCTGGCTTAGTTCAGCAGTACGCTCATAACCAGCAGTACCACCATGCACATCGACATAATACTGATATCTATCATCCGGTACGGACAAACTCCAGGTAAGCAGTGCCTCCGACACAGGGTCGAAAACTGTAGGAAATTTAGCCGGGAATTGTACATCAATTTACCAGTAGAGAAAAAACCTTTATTCCTGGTTTTTGTCCGAATTTAACATGATAACCGCTTCGCTTTACCGGATAACAAATAGCCATCCAGAAGGATAGTTATAGATAATGCTAAAGGGGTAGATCGGATAGCGCCTTGCCATCAAACGGTACAAACAACAAGCTATTGATTTGACAGTAAGTGCTACTGATGCTGAATGGACTATTTTCGATTTCAAAAATAGGTATTTCCGATGCACCTTTCCCATTGCCCGTCACACCCAGATAAAACGCTAAATAACTTATTATTTATCAATATATTAAATTACAAAATAGTCACCTGATAACCTGCAGGTGAGGGTCTATGCTTATAAAAAGCGAGATAAAAGGGTTCGCATGGGGAATATCCCTTCTCCGGCTGGGTTGAAGTGATAATCGTTATCATTAACATGGTCGTATGCCCTTATGGCGCTAACCAATGAGGTAGAGCGATGGAATTAGATACAGGAACCTTCAATCCCGATGAATTTAGCTGGCAGGGTCTGATGATGACCCCCGCGGCAGCCGCCCATATTCGCGACCTGGTGAGTCAACAGCCCGACAAGCAGGGGTTGCGTCTGGGGATTAAAACCAGCGGCTGCGCCGGTTTTGGTTACGTACTCGAGCTGATTGCCGAACCGGCAGAAGACGACCTGCTGTTTGAGCGCGACGGGGCGAAACTCTGGGCGCCGCTGCAGGCGATGCCGTTTATCGACGGGACGGAGCTGGATTATGTTCGGGAAGGATTAAATGAAATCTTTAAGTTTCATAACCCGAAAGCGCAGCACGAATGCGGCTGCGGCGAAAGCTTTGGGGTTCAGGCGGAGTAACTATGTCTCGTAATACTGAAGCAACTGACGATGTCAAAACCTGGTCCGACGGGCCGCTCAATTATAAAGAAGGCTTTTTTACCCGCTTAAAGACCGATGAGCTGGCGAAAGGCATCAACGAAGAGGTGGTGCGCGCCATTTCCGCCCGCCGCAACGAGCCCGAGTGGATGCTCGAGTTCCGTCTAAAGGCGTATCACGCCTGGCTGGAGATGGAAGAACCGCACTGGTTGAAAGCGCACTATGAAAAGCTCAACTACCAGGATTACAGCTATTACTCGGCGCCGTCCTGCGGTAACTGCGATGACACCTGCGCCTCTGAGCCAGGCGCGGTGCAGCAAACCGGCCCCGGCGCCTACCTGACTCAGGAAGTCGAAGAGGCTTTCAACCTGCTGGGCGTACCGGTACGCGAAGGGCGCGAAGTCGCGGTTGACGCGATTTTTGACTCCGTTTCGGTAGCGACAACCTACCGGGAAAAACTGGCGGAGCAGGGGATTATCTTCTGTTCGTTTGGTGAAGCGATCCACGACCACCCGGAGCTGGTGAAGCAATATCTCGGCACCGTGGTGCCGGGGAATGACAACTTTTTTGCCGCCCTGAATGCGGCGGTGGCCTCTGACGGCACCTTTATCTACGTACCAAAAGGGGTGCGCTGCCCGATGGAGCTGTCGACCTATTTCCGCATTAATGCGGAAAAAACCGGCCAGTTCGAACGCACCATTCTGGTGGCCGATGAAGGCAGCTACGTCAGCTATATCGAAGGGTGTTCCGCCCCGGTGCGCGACAGCTACCAGCTGCATGCGGCGGTGGTCGAGGTGATTATTCACAAAGATGCCGAGGTGAAATATTCCACGGTGCAGAACTGGTTCCCCGGAGATAACAACACCGGCGGGATTTTGAACTTCGTCACCAAACGCGCGCTGTGCGAAGGCGAAAACAGCAAGATGTCCTGGACGCAGTCAGAAACGGGGTCGGCCATCACCTGGAAGTATCCGAGCTGCATTCTGCGCGGCGATAACTCCATCGGCGAATTTTTCTCCGTGGCGCTGACCAGCGGGCACCAGCAGGCAGACACCGGCACCAAGATGATCCACATCGGCAAAAACACCCGCTCGACGATTATCTCGAAAGGGATTTCCGCCGGCAAAAGCCAGAACAGCTACCGTGGGCTGGTCAAAATTATGCCGACGGCCACTAACGCGCGTAACTTCACCCAATGTGACTCGATGCTGATTGGACCGGACTGCGGGGCGCATACATTCCCGTACGTGGAGTGTCGCAACGACAGCGCGCAGCTGGAGCACGAAGCCACCACCTCGCGGATCGGCGAAGACCAGTTGTTCTACTGCCTGCAGCGCGGCATCAGCGAAGACAATGCCATCTCGATGATCGTCAACGGCTTCTGTAAAGATGTCTTCTCAGAGCTACCGCTGGAGTTTGCCGTCGAAGCGCAAAAACTGCTGGCTATCAGTCTGGAACACAGCGTCGGCTAAGCACCAGGCTTTACGAATTAAGGGAAATGAGATGTTAAGTATCAAAAACTTGCAGGTCGCCGTTGAAGACAAAGAGATCCTGCGCGGATTGAATCTGGAAATCCGCCCTGGCGAAGTGCACGCCATTATGGGGCCGAACGGCTCCGGCAAAAGCACCCTTTCTGCGACGCTCGCCGGGCGTGAGGACTATGAGGTCGTCGGCGGTAGCGTGGAGTTCAAAGGCAAAGATTTGCTCAGCCTGGCGCCGGAAGACCGTGCCGGTGAAGGCATTTTTATGGCCTTCCAGTACCCGGTGGAGATTCCCGGCGTCAGCAATCAGTTCTTCCTGCAGACTGCGCTTAACTCGGTGCGCGACTATCGCGGCCAGGAAGAGTTAGACCGTTTCGACTTCCAGGATCTGATGGAAGAGAAAATCAAGCTGCTGAAGATGCCGGGAGATTTGCTGACCCGTTCGGTCAACGTGGGCTTCTCCGGCGGTGAAAAGAAGCGCAACGATATCCTGCAAATGGCCGTGCTGGAGCCGGACCTGTGCATCCTTGATGAATCGGATTCAGGGCTGGATATTGACGCCCTGAAGATCGTCTCTGACGGCGTCAATGCGCTGCGCGATGGCAAGCGCGCATTTATTATCGTCACCCACTACCAGCGTATTCTCGACTATATCAAGCCTGATTACGTCCACGTGCTCTATCAGGGGCGAATCGTCAAATCCGGCGATTTTACCCTGGTCAAACAACTGGAGGAGCAGGGCTATGGCTGGCTTACCGAACAGCAGTAACGCGCTGCAGCAGTGGCATCATCTGTTTGAGGCGCAGGGCGAGCGGCGAACGCCCGAAGCCCGCCAGCATCTCCAGCAGGTACTGCGCCTCGGTCTGCCGACGCGCAAACATGAAGACTGGAAATATACGCCGCTGGATACCCTGACCAAAGGCACGTTTGTCGCGCTTGAGCCGGGTACCTTAACGGCGACAGAGCGGGATCAACGGGCGCTGTCGGTGGACGCCTGGCGGCTGGTCTTCATCGACGGGCAGTTCAGCGAGACGTTAAGCGACAACCTGGCCGACAGCGGCTACGACGTCAGCGTGACGGCCGATCGTCAGGGATTGCCTGACGCGGTGCAGCCAGAAGTGTTCCTGCATCTCACAGAGAGCCTGGCTCAGACGGTGACGCGAATCCGCGTAACACGCCATCAGCGGCCCACTAAGCCGCTGCTGCTCATGCATGTGACGCGTGGAGGAACGGGCGACGACGTGAATACCGCGCACTATCGCCATCATCTTGAGCTGGAGAGCGGCGCCGAAGCCACGATTATCGAGCACTATCTGAGCCTGGATGAACAGCGCCACTTTACCGGCGCGCGTCTGACGATGTCGGTGGCGGATAATGCCCATCTGCAGCATATCAAACTGGCGTTTGAAAATGCGCAGAGCAACCACTTTGCCCACAACGATCTCGCGCTGGGCCGCGACGCTTCGGTCTTCAGCAGCAGCTTTCTGCTTGGCGGCGCGGTGCTGCGCCATCACACCAGCACCCAACTGCTGGGAGAGAACAGCACCCTGCGGATCAACTCCCTGGCGATGCCGGTCAACAATGAAGTCTGCGACAGCCGAACCTGGCTCGATCATCGCGTTGGCTACTGTAATAGCCGCCAGCTGCATAAGACCATCGTCAGCGATAAAGGGCGGGCGGTGTTTAACGGTCTGATTAATGTCGCGAAGCACGCGATTAAAACCGACGGTCAGATGACCAACAATAATTTGCTGCTCGGGCGCCTGGCTGAAGTGGACACCCGGCCGCAGCTGGAAATTTATGCCGACGACGTCAAGTGTAGCCACGGTGCTACCATCGGGCGCATCGACAACGAACAGCTGTTCTATCTCCGTTCGCGTGGCATTCCCCATCGGGCGGCGCAGCATATGATCCTGTACGCTTTCGCCGCCGAGCTGACGGAAGCGATTGGCGATGAGACGCTCAGGGCGCAGATTCTGGCGCGTATTGGCCAACGTCTACCGGGAGAAAAAGCATGACATTTTCTGTAGAACGGATACGCGCGGATTTTCCGCTGCTTAGCCGGGAGGTCAACGGTCAGCCGCTGGTCTACCTCGACAGCGCCGCCAGCGCGCAAAAACCAGAGGCGGTAATTCGCGCCGAGGCGGAGTTTTATCGCCACGGCTATGCCGCCGTCCATCGCGGTATCCATACGCTGAGCGCAGAGGCGACGGCGCGGATGGAACAGGTGCGTCAGCAGGCCGCGCGGTTCCTGAATGCCCGCTCAGCGGAAGAGCTGGTGTTCGTCCGGGGGACCACCGAAGGGATCAATCTGGTGGCCAACAGCTGGGGGAACGCCAACGTCGGCGCCGGCGATAACATCATCATCAGCGCCATGGAGCACCATGCGAACATCGTCCCCTGGCAGATGCTCTGCGCCCGGGTGGGCGCCGAGCTGCGGGTTATCCCGCTCACTCCGGACGGCACTCTGCAGCTGGATGCCATTCCGCCGCTGTTTGATGAGCGAACCCGCCTGCTGGCCATCACCCAGGTTTCCAACGTACTGGGGACGGAGAACCCGCTGGCGGCCTTGATTCCGCTAGCCCGCCAGCATGGGGCGAAAGTGCTGGTGGACGGGGCGCAGGCGGTGATGCACCACGCGGTGGATGTGCAGGCGCTGGACTGCGATTTTTATGTTTTCTCCGCCCATAAGCTGTACGGCCCGACCGGAATTGGCATTCTGTATGCCAAAGAGGCGCTGCTGCAGGAGATGCCGCCGTGGGAGGGGGGCGGGTCAATGATTGCCACCGTCAGTCTGACCGAAGGGACGACCTGGGCGAAAGCGCCGTGGCGCTTCGAGGCGGGCACGCCCAATACCGGCGGGATTATCGGCTTTGGCGCCGCGCTGGAGTATGTCAGCGCGCTGGGGCTGGCGCACATTGGCGAATATGAACAGACGCTGATGCGCTACGCCTTGCAGGCGCTGAAGGCAGTGCCTGATTTAACCCTGTATGGCCCTGACGAGCGACTGGGGGTGATAGCCTTTAACCTTGGCGCTCATCATGCCTATGACGTGGGCAGCTTCCTGGATAATTACGGCATTGCCATACGCACCGGTCACCATTGTGCGATGCCGCTGATGGCGTTTTACAACGTACCGGCCATGTGTCGGGCTTCGTTGGCGATGTACAATACCACGGAAGAGGTGGATCGCCTGGTCGCAGGACTGCAGCGCATCCACACGCTATTGGGCTAAAGGAAGCAATCATGGCGGCATTACCGGATAAAGACAAACTGCTGCGCAACTTTAGTCGTTGCGCGAACTGGGAAGAGAAGTATCTCTATATTATCGAACTCGGCCAGCGGCTGGCGCCGCTGAGCGCCGAAGAGCATACCGCGCAAAATATCATTCAGGGCTGCCAGAGCCAGGTGTGGATCGTGGTAGAACAAGGGGAAGCCGGAGGGCTATCGCTGCGCGGCGATAGCGATGCGGCGATCGTCAAAGGGCTGATTGCCGTGGTCTTTATCCTCTACGACCAGATGACGGCCAAGGATATCACCGACTTTGACGTGCGGCCGTGGTTTGAAAAAATGGCGTTGACCCAGCATCTTACCCCTTCGCGATCTCAGGGCCTGGAAGCCATGATTCGCGCAATTCGCGCGAAAGCCGCAAATCTTAGCTAGAATAAACAGGTAGATTTCATTCTGTTAGGTCAGGCCGGGGAGATCCCGGCCCGACGGCAGATCCTGGCGTTTTATCAGCGAAAGAAGGAATCTCAGTATGAAACGCGCATCTCTTATCACCGTAGCCCTTCTGACCGCCCTCAGCGTCTCACACGGCGCCTGGGCGGTAGATTATCCACTTCCCCCGGCTAACAGTCGGCTCATTGGCCAGAATCAATGGTGGACGGTACAGGAAGGGGATCGCAATCTGCAGGCGATTGCCCGCCATTTCGACACGGCGGCGATGCTGATTCTCGAAGCGAACGACACTCTTGCGCCGGTGGAACCGAAACCCGGGACTCAGGTATTAATTCCTTCGCAGATGCTGCTGCCGGATGTGCCCCGGGAAGGTATCGTCGTGAACCTGGCGGAACTGCGGCTGTACTACTTCCCGCCGGGACAGAACCAGGTTCAGGTTTATCCGCTGGGTATTGGTCAGCAAGGGCTGGAGACACCGGAGATGACCACGCGCGTCGGGCAAAAGATCCCCAATCCGACCTGGACGCCGACGGCAGGCATCCGCGCGCGTTCGCTGGAGAAAGGCATCAAGTTGCCGCCCGTGGTGCCGGCCGGGCCGAATAACCCGTTAGGGCGCTATGCGCTGCGCCTGGCGTACGGCAACGGCGAGTATCTTATCCACGGTACCAGCGCACCGGATAGCGTTGGCCTGCGGGTCAGCTCGGGCTGTATGCGCATGAACGCCGCGGACATCCAGGCGCTGTTTAGTCAGGTAAAAACGGGGACGCCGGTTCGCGTTATCAACCAGCCGGTGAAATTTGCGATTGAGCCGGACGGTAAACGCTATGTCGAAGTTCATCGGCCTCTGACGCAGGATGAAGCGGGCAACACCCGGACGATTCCGCACACGCTGCCAGCGGCCTTCCATCAGTTTGCCGGAGATAAGACCGTAGACGATGCGCAGCTTAAGAAAGCGCTGTCCCGACGCGCGGGTTATCCGGTGGTGGTCTCCACGGGCAATGAGGCGGCGAGCAGCGCAGCGATATCGACGATGTCGGTGCAGAATGGCACGATGGACGAAGCGAAAAGGGTGCAGTAGCGCGAGACGGAAGGGAACAGAGGACAAAAAAAATGGCGCACAATGTGCGCCATTTTTATTACACAGGTACTATTACTTACGGTATTTAGTAGCCTGGTTGTCCAGACGCTGGTTAGCGCGTGCTGCGTCGTCTTTAGCAGCCTGGACGTCAGAACGCATTGCGTTCACGTCGTTGCTCAGCTGGTCAACTTTAGCGTTCAGAGTCTGAACGTCAGAAGACAGCTGATCGATTTTAGCATTGCTGGAGCAACCAGCCAGCAGAGTAGAACCCAGGATTACCGCGCCCAGTACCAGTTTAGTACGATTCATTATTAATACCCTCTAGATTGAGTTAATCTCCATGTAGCGTTACAAGTATTACACAAACTTTTTTGGGATGAGAATATTTTTTTACGGTAATACGCTTATTTTTGATCGTTCGCTCAAAGAAACATCGAATTTGGCAGATTAGTTTAAAAATCTTTGTGAAAACAGCACGCTTCCATCGGATTCATCTTAGATAATCTCTTATTAAATAGTAAATTCCGATTTGCATTTTTATTAAGAGTAGCTAGTGATTGAATAAAAAAAAAGCGCCTGCGAAGAGGCGCCTTTAAAAAACGAATTAACCTGTAAATTATTACAGCACGTGCACGGAGGCTGTATTGGTGGTTCCGCTCGGGACCAGGGCGCCAGAGACCATGACAACCACGTCGCCTTTACGCGCCAGGCCGCTCTGCAGCGCCAGTTCTTTACCCAGGATGTAGAAATCATCGGTAGAGGAGAGCTGGTCAACCAGCTGCGGCACCACGCCTTTGGTCAGCACCAGCTGACGGGCAGTGGTTTCGTTGGTGGTCAGCGCCAGGATGGTGGCGTCCGGGAAGTATTTACGCACGGCACGCGCAGATTTACCGCCCTGGGTCGCGACAACAATCAGCGGAGCTTCCAGTTTTTCTGCGGTTTCTACCGCACCACGGCACACGGCTTCGGTGATGCGCAGTTTGCGGTTGTCGTTGTTGAATTCCAGACGGCTGGTCATCACGCGATCGGTACGCTCGCAGATGGTGGCCATGATGGTGACCGCTTCCAGCGGGTATTTCCCTTTGGCGGATTCGCCAGACAGCATTACCGCATCGGTACCGTCGAGGATGGCGTTCGCCACGTCGCCGGCTTCAGCGCGGGTCGGACGCGGGTTTTTGATCATCGAATCCAGCATCTGCGTTGCGGTGATAACCACTTTACGCGCGCGGATACATTTTTCGATAATCATCTTCTGGGCGAAGATAACTTCTTCAACCGGGATTTCAACGCCCATGTCGCCACGAGCAACCATGATGCCGTCAGACGCTTCGAGAATCTCGTCGAAGTTGTTCAGGCCTTCCTGGTTTTCAATTTTGGAGATGATCTGGATGTTTTCGCCGCCGTGAGCTTTCAGGTGCTCGCGGATTTCGACGACGTCAGAACGCTTACGGATAAAGGAAGCAGCAACGAAATCAACGCCTTGTTCGCAACCGAAGATCAGGTCCTGCTTGTCTTTTTCAGCCAGCGCCGGCAGGGCAATAGAAACGCCCGGCAGGTTTACGCCTTTGTTTTCGCCGAGGTCGCCGTTGTTCAGCACTTTACAGATGACGTTCTTACCTTCAATGGCAGTCACTTCCATGCCGATCAGACCATCGTCGACCAGAACGGTGTTACCGACGGACAGGTCGGTAGTGAAACCTTCATAGGTCACGGCGACGATTTCGTTGTTGCCAACGACGGATTTATCGGTAGTGAAGGTGAATGTCTGACCTGCTTTCAGGGAGACGTCATTGCCGCCTTCCAGCTTGATGGTACGAATTTCCGGGCCTTTGGTGTCCAGCAGGATAGCCGCTGTCTTACCGGTTTTGCTCAGCACGTTACGCAGGTTCTTGATGCGTTGACCGTGTTCAGCATAGTCACCGTGAGAGAAGTTCAGACGCATGACGTTCATGCCCGCGTCCAGCATTTTGGACAGCATCTCTTCGGATTCGGTTTTCGGACCGATGGTGCAAACAATTTTGGTCTTTTTCATGAAAGTTTTAGTCTTTAAGTTGTGAAGGATATGGAAATCTCGCTCCGTTGGCGCGCGGCCGTGGAGTCAAACCTGTATTGCGAAAGTTGCTATGCCACGCTCTAAGGATAGGTGACAACAAAAGAGCGTGCAGAAGAAAGTATGCTGGCGGTTCAGCCCATGAAAAGAGGCAGTATTTTATGCGTTTAGTTGTGCAGTCCAATGTGCTGAAACCATTCAAGAAAGAATCGGTGTGCATTATACGACGCTGGAACAAAAAAAGAAAATGAAAACGACGTTTCATTCTTTCCCATAAAAATGTAACAAAACTCAAACTAATCTAAATCTTCTTCGCAACACATTTTTTCACCAGCCGACAAAAATCAACGCCGCTATTGCGCGAATTTTCTCGCGGTTAGCTACTGGAAATGGCGCACTGGTGCAAAAATAGTTCGCTGGTTTGATTTATCACGAAAACATATCAATAATAATTTGATTGATAATGATAATTTGTGAGTCGAAAAGAATGGGAAATAAAGCCAGAGACGACGAGTTGTACCAGGAAATGTGCCGGGTGGTGGGGAAAGTGGTGCTTGAAATGCGCGATCTCGGCCAGCAGCCAAAACATATCGTGATCGCCGGGGTGGTACGTACCTCGCTGGCCAATCCGAAAATCTCCCGTTCTGAACTGACCAAAGAAGCGATGGCGAAGGTTATCCACGCCTTATCCGGGCACGATTAACCTTCCCGGCGCGCGGATTGCACAGGCTCAGGAAATCACAAAACGCACGACCGCTTTCACCGCGATATCGCAGTGGTGGGCGACCATCTCTTCATCGTCGATAGCCGGCAGCGGGTCGTCGAGGAAGAGACTGTTGAAGGTGTAAAAGTTCGACACCTGATAAAAGCTAAAGCTGCTGATCAGACGATGAACATCCCGCGCCTGCAGACCCTCCTGAAAAATTCCCTGCTGCTGCCCGCGCTGCAGAATATCCTCCAGAATCGACAGGGCGGTTCGATTCAGCGGCTTCAGCTGACCTGACGACTGTAACCACTTACCGCGCTGCATATTCTCCATACAAATCACCCGCATAAAGTCCGCATGGGTGGCGTGATAACGCACGCTCCAGCGCACCAGCTGCACCAGCGCTTCGACCGGCGGAAGCTGTTCCAGCCCGAGCTGCTGTTCCGTCTCGCGAATGCGCGCATAGACATGCTGCAGTACCTCCTGGTACAGCTGCTCCTTGGTTTTGAAGTAGTAAACCACCATGCGTTTGGTTGTCTGCGCCTCGGTGGCAATTTGTTCCATGCGCGCCCCGGACAGCCCGTGTTCGGCAAAGACGACGATTGCGGCGGTGAAAATCCGCTCCTTCAGGGACTGTGCTTCATCATGAGCCACGACAGACATAACCACTCCTTTTTTCTGAGAGACAAAAAATACACATAATGATCACAAATTAGCAACCTTGTATGGCGCAAATGAACCAAATGATACATATTCAGGACTCACGCCTGTTGATGACACGAGGACCTTATGCTGCGCTCTATTGCTACCGTTTCGATTTCCGGCACCTTGCCTGAAAAGCTCCATGCTATTGCGGCTGCGGGTTATCAAGGCGTCGAAATCTTTGAAAACGATCTGCTGTATTATACCGGCACGCCGGCGGATATTCGCAATCTGGCGGCTGATTTAGGGCTAAAAATCACGCTTTTTCAACCCTTTCGCGATTTTGAAGGCGCCAGTCGCAGCCAGTTTGCGGCGAATATGGAGCGGGCGAAGCGCAAATTCGCCCTGATGCATGAGCTGGGCTGCGACACATTGCTCCTGTGCAGCAATGTGCAGCCGGAGTGTTCCGCCGATGTTGCGCTGCAGGTGGCAGATCTCGCCGCGCTGGCGGCGCTGGCGGAGCAGGAAAAGATCGTCATCGGCTACGAAGCGCTGGCCTGGGGAACGCACGTCAACCGCTGGTATCAGGCCTGGGAACGGGTGAAAAGCGTCAACAGCCCGGCGCTCGGTATCGTCCTCGATAGCTTTCATATCCTCGCCCGCGGCGATACGCTGCAGCGGTTGCCTGAAGTCCCGGTGGACAAAATTACCTTTCTGCAGCTGGCCGATGCGCCGCTGATGAAGATGGATGTTCTGGAGTGGAGCCGCCATTTCCGCTGCTTCCCAGGGCAGGGACAGCTGCCGCTGGTGGACTTTGCCCGCGATCTGACCCGCTGCGGCTATCGCGGCCCGTGGTCGCTGGAAATTTTCAATGACGGCTTCCGCGCTTCGCCGAACGGCGCAACGGCGAAAGATGGCTACCGCTCGCTGCAATGGCTGGAGGAGCAGACCTACCGGCAGCTGGACAACAGCGATGCATCGCTGTTTCACGCCGCGACAGCGCCAGACTATCTCGGTCTGGAATTTATCGAATTTGCCGCCAGCCCAGCGGAAGCGCAGGCCCTCGGCCAGCGCCTGTCGCAGCTGGGGTTCTGTCAGGAAGGTCGCCACCGTTCGAAACAGGTGGGGCTGTGGCGCAACGGCGGCGCACGAGCGATTGTGAACTACCAACCGCACAGCTGGGCCGACCATTTTCACCAGCGCCACGGAGTCTCGCTGTGTGCGATGGCGCTGCGCGTCAGCCGCAGCGCGGCGATTGTTGAGCGCGCCCGCGCCTATGGCTACGCTACCTGGCAAGGCGATGCCGGGCCGAATGAAAGTCCGATTCCGGCGATATGCGCCCCCGACGGCAGCCTGATCTATTTAATCGAAGCCGGTGACGATATCTACGCCCGTGATTTTCATCTGCACGACGCGCCAGCGCTGCGCGATGACTACAGCGGCATCGATCATCTGGCGCTGGGCATGGAGGCGGAAAGCCGCGATAACTGGATTATCTTTTTCCGCACCGTCTTCGGTTTCACTCTCGAACATGAACAGACGCTGCCGGATCCGTATGGTCTGGTGCGCAGTCTGGCGGTGCACAGCCCGCAGGGTAATATTCGCCTGGCCCTGAATATTTCTCAGAGCCGCGCCACCCAGATTGCCCGGTCGGTGGCCTGCTATCAGGGGGCGGGCTTGCAGCACGCGGCGTTTGCCTGCCGCCACCTGCCGGAGACCCTCGACGCTCTGCCGCAGGTCTCCCGTCAGGCGCTGCCGATTCCGGCTAATTACTATGATGACCTGCTGGCGCGCTATGGCGAGGCGGTGGACGTTGCGACCCTGCAACGTCTGCACATTCTCTATGACCGCGATCCGCGCGGCGGGGAGTTCCTCCACCTCTATACCCGGCCGTTCTCGGCAGGGCGCTTTTTCTTCGAATTGACCGAAAGACGCGATGGCTATGCCCTGTACGGTGCGGCAAATGCCGCCGTTCGTCTGTCGGCAATGCAATACAGTTAGTGATGTATCAAATGGTTCGTTAAGCACAACATCGCCAATACAATAACAACATTCATCTGCACCCTATGACAGGAAAACGACTATGAACGCGTACAGCCAGAATCACACGGCAGCGGCGCAAGCCGCGACCGCCGTGCCGCGCTCCCGGCGGCGAATGGGGATCCTCACGCTGCTGGCTATCGGCACGATGATTAACTACCTCGATCGGACGGTGTTGGGCATCGCGGCTCCCAGTTTAACTTCCGAACTGGGGATTGATGCCGCGGTCATGGGGATCGTGTTTTCCGCCTTTGCCTGGACCTACGCGCTGGCGCAAATTCCCGGCGGCCTGTTCCTCGACCGTTTCGGCAATAAAGTGACTTATTTCCTGTCGCTGACGCTGTGGTCGCTGTTTACGTTGTTTCACGGCATGGCGATAGGGCTGAAAACCCTGCTGCTGTGCCGCTTTGGGCTGGGGGTCAGCGAGGCGCCCTGTTTCCCGGTGAACAGCCGGGTGGTCAGCGCGTGGTTCCCGCAGCAGGAGAGGGCCAAGGCAACGGCAGTCTATACCGTCGGGGAGTACCTCGGGCTGGCCTGCTTCTCACCGCTGCTGTTCTGGATTATGGGCAGTTTCGGCTGGCGGGCGCTGTTTATCAGCGTCGGCGCTGTCGGGGTGCTGTTTGCGCTGGTGTGGTGGCGCTGCTACCGCGAACCGCATGAAGACAAACGCCTCAGCCAGCAGGAGCGAGAGCATATTGTCAACGGCGGCGGTCTGGTGACGGCGAGCGACCAGCAGACGGCTTTCAGCTGGCCGCTGGTGCGTCAACTGCTGGGGAAACGGCAGATTCTGGGCGCCAGCATCGGCCAGTTTGCCGGCAATACGGTGCTGGTGTTTTTCCTCACCTGGTTCCCGACCTATCTGGCCACCGCGCGGCATATGCCGTGGTTGAAGGTGGGAATCTTCGCCATTCTGCCGTTCCTTGCCGCTGCCGGCGGCGTGATGTTCGGCGGCTGGATCTCCGACAAACTGCTGAAGGCCACCGGCTCGGCCAACCTCGCGCGTAAGCTGCCGATCGTTGCCGGTCTGCTGATGGCCAGCAGCATTATTTCCGCCAACTGGCTGAGCAGCGATCTGGCGGTGATTCTGGTGATGTCATTCGCCTTCTTTGGTCAGGGAATGGTCGGGCTGGGCTGGACGTTGATCTCCGATATCGCGCCGAAAGGGCTGGGCGGCCTGACCGGCGGCCTGTTTAACTTTTGCGCTAACTTCGCGGGGATCCTCACGCCGTTGGTGATTGGCTTTATCGTCGCGGCCTTCGGCGACTTCTTCTATGCGCTTATCTATATCGGCGGCGCCGCGCTGCTCGGCGTCGTGGCGTATCTGTTTATTCTGGGCGATGTCAAACGCATCGAGCTATCGCAGTAAAGGAGCTGGGGATGATAATTAGTGGTAATACGCAGCTGATCGCGCATCTGGGTTATCCGACCGGCGGTTTTAAGGCGCCGATGATCTACAACCCGTGGTTCGACCGACAGCAGGTGGATGTCAAGGTGGTGCCCACGGGCGTGAAGCCAGAGGCGCTGGCGACGGTGGTTCCGGCGCTGTTTACGCTGACCAATATTATCGGTGCGCTGGTCACGATGCCGCACAAAATTGCCACCTGCGGGCTGGTGCATCGCCTCAGCCCCACGGCGGCCATTGCCGGCGCCTGCAACGCCATTCGCCGCGAGGCCGACGGCACTCTGAGCGGCGATATGTTCGATGGCGACGGTTTCGTGCTCGGTATCCGGCGTAAAGGTTTTCAGCCTGAGGGGGCGCGGGCGCTGGTGGTCGGCTGCGGCGGCGTGGGATCGGCAATCGCCGCTTCGCTGGCAGCGGCGGGGGTGCGCGCTCTGACGCTCTACGATAGCCACGCCGATGCTGCGCATGCGCTGGCGGCCCGTCTGCTGCAACACTACCCGCTGCTGGATATCAGCCTGATGCAGCGTGACCCGCAGGGGCACGATCTGGTGGTAAACGCCACGCCGCTGGGAATGAAGGCGGGGGACCCGCTGCCGCTGGACCCGCAGCGGTTGACGCCCGGTACCTGGGTAGGGGAAGTGGTGATGGCCCAGGCTTTTACGCCGCTGCTGCAGGCCGCTCAGGCGCGCGACTGCCCGGTTCAGCGCGGTACCGACATGTTGTTTGAAATGATCCCGGCCTATCTGCGTTTCTTCAACCTACCGGTTGCGACTCCGGAACAGCTGCGCGAACTGGCGGAAATTCGCTACTGAATCGCTGGCGGCCCGGTTAATATATCGCTCTGTTTCCGGGCGTTTAGCGAGCAATCACGATGACCAACGCAGTCGTTCTGCTGGCCGCGGGGAGCCTGAAAGGGGCTTTTATCCCGCTGCTGGCACGTTTCCATCAGCAAAGCGGTATTCTGGTCGAGGCCCATTTTGGTCCTGCCGGTTTACTGCGCGAGCGCATTGAAGGCGGGGCGGCGTGTTCGGTATTTGCCTCTGCCAACCGCCAGCATCCCCAGGCGCTGCGCCAGGCCGGCAGGGCGGGGGAATGTCATTCGTTTGCCCGCAACCAGCTGATGCTGACCGCCCGTCGCACCGCCTCCGGCGAGAGAGACGACTGGCTGACGCTCCTGACTAACCCGCAGCTGCGTCTGGCTACATCGACGCCGGGCTGCGACCCGTCCGGCGACTATACCTGGCAGCTGTTTGAGCGCATTGAAGCCCGCTTCCCGGGCGCCGGTAGCGCGATGATGGCCCGCGCTCAGCAGCTGGTCGGTGGACGGCAGTCGCTCAGCGTCCCGCCGGGCGAAACGGCGGGAGCCTGGCTTATCCGCGAGGGGTTAACCGACCTGTTTATTGGCTATGCCCATTACGCCAGTCAAATGGCGATGGCTGACGATCTGCGGACGGTCGCGATCCCGGCGCCGTGGAATATCCAGGCCGATTATCAGCTGACGACGCTCGACGAGAGCGCCGGGGCGCAGCGTCTGTGCCGCTTTATTCTCGGCGCGGAAGGGCAGCAGTATCTGCAGGCCGCGGGTTTTTTACCGGCTAACGCCGAATAGTAAACTGCGGCGCCAGCAGCGGCGAGTCTGAGCCGGGGTACTCAATTTTACGTACCGCCAGGCCGTAGGCGCGTTGCAGATGCGGCTCGCTAAGCACTTCCCCGGAGCGTCCCGCCAGCCACTCGCCGTCCGGCAGTAGCAGCAGCGTATGGCTGGCGACCTGCAGGGCATGGGTGGGGTCGTGGGTGGTGAAGAGCACGGTGCGCGACTGGCGATGGGCCAGGTCGCTGATGAGCTGCAGCACCACCTGCTGGTTGGACAGGTCCAGCGCCGAGCAGGGCTCATCCAGAAGGATATTCTGGCTGGCACCCACCAGCGCGCGGGCAATCAGCACTAGCTGCTGCTGGCCGCCGGAGAGTGAGCGAAACGCGCGGTCCGCGAGGTCGGGGATGCCCAGCTGGCGTAAAGCCTCCTCAACCCGGCGTTCATCTTCAACGGCCGGTTGAGCAAACAGACTGACTTGCCGGGCGCGGCCCAGCAACACCACCTCCCGCACCAGCCAGTTGAACGCCGGACGGAACGATTGCGGCACAATCGCTATCCCACCTTCGCTGTGGAAACTCCCGCCAAGCGGCGGCAGCACGCCGGTGAGGGTGTCGAGCAGGGTACTTTTCCCGCGCCCGTTGGCGCCGAGCACCGCCCAGATTTCACCGGGCAGGCACTGCAGGTTGAGCGGCCGGAAGAGCGGCTGACGGTGGCCGTAGCGCAGCTCCGCCAGGCGAAGCGACATGTTCATCAGACCATCCCCCGACGACGTGAGTGGATCAGCAGCCAGGTAAACAGCGGGGCGCCGAGCAACGCGGTAATGATCCCGACAGGGATCTCTGCCTGGGTCAGCGAGCGGGCCAGATCGTCGACCACGATCATGAATCCGCCGCCGAGCCAGAAGGCGGTGGGCAGCAGACGGCGATGGTCGGCGCCGACCAGCAGCCGTGCCAGATGCGGGATCACCAGCCCCACCCAGGCGATGCTGCCGCTGACCGCCACCTGTGCGGCCACCAGCACCGCGCAGCATAGCAGCACGCCGCGGCGCAGCGCGGTGACCGAAACGCCGAGACCGCGCGCGTCTTTCTCCTCCAACGCCAGCAGGTTGATCCGCCAGCGCAGCGCGATCAGGATCGTGGCGCTGACGAGAATCGGTAGCGCCATGAGCGCCACTTTGTGCCAGCTGGCGGTGGCGAAGCTGCCCAGCAGCCAGAAGACAATATTCGGCAGCGTCTCTTCGGTGTCGGCCAGATATTGCATCAGGCTGACGAGCGCGGCGAAAAAACCGCTGAGAATAATCCCGGAAAGAATCAGCACCAGCGTATTTTCCCGCCCCTGCAGCGCGGCAATCAGGTACACCAGCATGAGGGCCAGCAGGCCGAAACCGAAGGTGGAGGTCATCATCAGCACGGTGTCCAGCCCCAGCAGGATGGCCAGCGTGCCGCCAAACGCGGAACCGGAGGTGACGCCAATGATATGGGGATCCACCAGCGGGTTCTGGAACACGCCCTGCAGCGTGGCGCCGCACAGACCGAGCGCGCCGCCGGCCAGCAGCGCCATGATGACGCGCGGCAGGCGCACCGACCAGACGATTTGCCCGGCCACGCCGTCAGCGGGCGACAGATGTCCCAGCTGGCTGAACACCTCGCTCAGGCTCAGGTGATACTGGCCGGCGCAGAGCGAGGCGACAGCAATCAACAAGGTTGCCAGCGCCAGCCCGCCTTGCAGCAGCGCCGGGTGACGATTACTGAGCATCCGGCGTCCACTTCACGCGATAAAATCGTTGGTAGTACTCCTGCGCTTTACCATCAACATCCACGCCGTTATAGCGGGAAGGATAGAGCTTTTTGGCCATCCACAGCTCGCCGAGAGCCAGCGCTTCCGGCATCGGGTAACCCCAGGCTTTGGCATACTCTGGCATCAGCCAGACGCGGTGATTTTTTACCGCGTCAATCCCTTGCCACTGCGGATCGGATTCGATCTGTTTGACCACCTGCGGATAGCGGTCCTGGACAAAGATCACCTGCGGATTCCACTGTAAAACCTGCTCCAGTGAGACCTGACGCGCGCCCTTGACCGTGGCCGCCGCGACGTTCAGCGCGCCGGCATGTTTCATCATCAGGCCGGTGTATTTGCCGGAGCCGTAGGTATTGAGGTCTGGATTGGCCATATAGACGCGCACCCGCTGGTCGTCGGGGATATCGGCGACCGGCGCATTGGCCTCTTTACGCGCTGCAAAGGTGGTGCGAATGAGCGTTTCCGCCTGGTCTTTACGATCGACCACCGCGCCAATCAGGCGAATACCCTGCTTTAACCCTTCGTTATAGGCCTGCTCTTCGTCGGCCATCGACGGGTTCATCTTGTTTTTTTCACCCGCGGCGTCCTGGCGTAACGAGATAGCCACCACCGGGATCCCGGCGTTCTGAATCTGTTGAATCATCGCCTGCGGCGCATAGTTGGCGACAAACACCACCTGCGGATGCAGCGCCAGCAGGCTCTCGATATTGACCTGGGTTAAATCTCCCGGCGTCGGCAGCCGTTCAATCCCCGGCATAAAGCGGGCGAAAGCAGGGCCAAGCTGCTTTTTCCAGCTGCTCATCACGCCGACAATCTCGTCGGCGGCATTAAGCTGCACCAGCAGATTGAGGGTCTGATGCTGGAGAACGACGGCGCGGGTAATGTGGTCTGGAAGCGTCACTTCGCGGCCGAGCTGGTCGGTGACGGTACGGTCGGCAAAGGCATGACCGGCAAACAGGCAGGCGCTGAGCAGCGTCAGCCCCGGTAAGAAACGGGGTCGTTTTGACATGAGAGGACTCGGTTAGGTGAGAAGAATCGTCGTATATTAAAATATATAGCGTTGGCAGAAGCAATTCTAACCGGCCTGTCTACCCATTCAGGACAAGTTTACTCGTAAAAAACCTCTTCCTCGGTCATTCGCGACTCGATCTGGGCGGCCACTTTTTGCAACGGCGCCAGATATTTCTGCGCCGCTTGCTCAAGACTCATCGCTTTCGCCATATAAACCAGGTTCAGACAACCAATAACCCGCTGCTGGCTGCGGATCGGTACGGCGATGGAGGCGATTTTCTCCTCCTGCTGCCAGCCGCGAAAGTTTTCGCCGTAGCCCTGGCGTCGCGTGCGCTCAAGAATGGCCGCCAGCTTTTCCGGCTCCCGCGCCAGCTGATACTCCTCTTCCGGACGCACCGCGAGGATCTCGATCATCGCCTGGCGCTCATGTTCCGGGGCGAAGGCCAGCCAGGTGAGCCCCGAGGCGGTCAGCAGCAGCGGGAGCCGACGGCCGACCATCGCGCGATGAAACGACAGGCGGCTGAAGCGGTGCGTGGTTTCACGGACCACCATCGCGTCAACATCCAGCGTGGAGATATCCGTCGGCCACAGCACTTCGCGCAACAGCTCTCCCAGCAGCGGAGTGGCGAGGGCAGAAATCCAATGTTCGTCACGAAATCCTTCACTCAACTGACGGATTTTGAGGGTTAAACGAAAGCTGTCATCGGATCGACTGCGGCGAACGTAACCCTCCTCCTGCAATGTCTCCAGCAGCCGCCTGACGGTGGTGCGATGCAGACCGCTAAACTCAGCCAGCGTGCCGATCGTGGCCCCGCCATCGAATTTATTTAACAAATTAAGTAACAACAATCCCCGACTCAATCCGCGGACCGTTTTGTAATCCGCCTGCCTGTTTTCGCGCATGTTACCTCGATAAATATCCAGATAAACAACGATGTGCACCTGGTGCACATCCGGTGATGTTTTGATTGTAGCGCATCCGGCCGACCCTATACTGACCTCACTATAAAAATATATTCACATCTATTTAACAAAGTGCCGGGCGTCAGTTTGCGACGCCAGGTACCTTGTCTGAGTCGTGAGGTTCTGAAATGACAACATCGAATCCGGATATTCAACCCGCTGTACAGCACACCGCCCAGGTCGCTATCGCCGGCGCGGGGCCGGTCGGCCTGATGATGGCCAATTACCTTGGTCAGATGGGCGTCAGCGTAGTGGTTGTCGAAAAGCTCGACGCGCTGATTGATTACCCGCGCGCTATCGGCATCGACGATGAATCGCTGCGCGCGATGCAGGGCATCGGGCTGGTGGACAATGTTCTCCCGCATACCACGCCGTGGCACGCGATGCGTTTTCTGACGCCGAAAGGGCGCTGCTTTGCCGATATTCAGCCGATGACCGACGAGTTTGGCTGGTCGCGACGTAACGCGTTTATTCAGCCGCAGGTCGACGCGGTGCTGTATGACGGCCTCAGCCGTTTTTCCCATGTGCGCTGCCTGTTTTCCCGTGAAGTTGAAGCTTTTACTCAGGATAGTGACGGTGTCACCTTGAACGTAAAAGGCAGCGACGGCGAGCGGGAAACCGTTCGCGCCGACTGGCTGGTCGCCTGCGACGGGGGCGCCAGCTTCATTCGCCGCACGTTGAATATTCCCTTCGAAGGTCAAACCGCGCCGAATCAATGGATTGTTATCGATATCGCCAACGACCCGCTGGCGACGCCGCACGTCTATCTGTGCTGCGACCCGGTGCGTCCGTACGTCTCCGCTGCGCTGCCGCACGGCATAAGGCGTTTCGAATTTATGGTGATGCCCGGCGAAACCGAAGCCCAGCTCAGCGAGCCGCACAAGATGCGCCAGCTATTGAGCAAGGTGCTGCCGGACCCCGACCACGTCGAGCTGATTCGCCAGCGCGTCTACACCCATAACGCGCGCATCGCCGAACGCTTTCGCGTCGATCGCGTGCTGCTGGCGGGCGATGCCGCCCACATCATGCCGGTCTGGCAGGGACAGGGTTACAACAGCGGCATGCGCGATGCCTTCAACCTGGCCTGGAAACTGGCGCTGGTGGTGAATGGTAAAGCCGGAGAGGCGCTGCTGGACAGCTACCAACAAGAGCGGCGCGATCACGCCAAAGCGATGATCGATCTCTCGGTCACCGCCGGCAACGTGCTGGCGCCGGCGAAACGCTGGCATGGCACGGTGCGCGACGGGATTTCGTGGCTGCTGAACTATCTGCCGCCGGTCAAACGCTACTTCCTCGAGATGCGTTTCAAGCCGATGCCGCAGTATCGCGACGGCGCGCTGCTGGCGGAAGGCGAAGGCAAAACGTCCCCGGCAGGCAAAATGTTTATCCAGCCGAAGGTCACGCTGGAAAACGGGCAGGTGACGCTGCTTGATGAGGTGATTGGCGCCAGATTCGCCATTATCGCCTGGGGCTGCAACCCGCAATGGGGGCTGAATGCCGGGCAGATAGCCCAGTGGCGCGCGGTCGGGGTGCGGTTTATTCAGGTGGTGCCGGAGGTACAGATTCATTGCGATCAGGACAACGTGCCCGGCGTTATCCGCGTCGGCGATACGCAAAACCGTCTGAAAAGCTGGTTCGCGCAGCACGATACCGCGATTGCCGTTGTGCGTCCGGATCGCTTCGTCGCCACCGTGGCCATCCCGCAAACCCTGAGCAAAAAGCTCGACGCGCTGGCCAGCAAGATGCAGCTGGCCTCCGCGCAGATGGCAACAACGATTGAACAGGTGGCTTGATATGAACGCTTATCTTCATTGCCTCTCGCATACGCCGTTGGTGGGCTACGTGGACCCGGAACAGGCGGTACTGGACGAAGTTAACGGCGCCATTGCCGACGCGCGGGCGCGGATTGCCGCCTTCGACCCGGAGCTGGTGGTGCTGTTTGCCCCCGATCACTACAACGGCTTTTTCTACGATGTGATGCCGCCGTTCTGTTTAGGCATCGGCGCGACCTCTATCGGTGATTTCAGCAGCGCCAGCGGCGTTCTGCCGGTGCCGACGGCGCTGGCGGAAGCCTGCGCCCACGCGGTGATGAAGGACGGGATCGATCTGGCGGTCTCTTACTGTATGCAGGTGGATCACGGCTTTGCGCAACCGCTGGAGTTCCTGCTTGGCGGCCTCGATACGCTGCCGGTTCTGCCGGTATTTATTAACGGCGTCGCAGCGCCGCTGCCGGGATTTCAGCGCACCCGCATGCTGGGCGAAGCCATCGGCCGCTTCCTGACCACCCTCAACAAACGGGTATTAATCCTCGGCTCCGGCGGACTGTCGCATCAGCCGCCGGTGCCGGAACTGGCGAAAGCCGATGCCCATATGCGCGACCGGCTGCTGGGCAGCGGCAAACAGCTGCCGCCGGACGAGCGGGAACTGCGCCAGCAGCGGGTCATTAGCGCGGCGAAACAGTTTATCGAGGACCAGAACTCGCTCTATCCGCTCAATCCCGTCTGGGACAACCGCTTTATGAGCCTGCTGGAGCAGGGACGGCTGACGGAGCTGGATGCGGTCAGTAACGAAGAGCTGTCGGCCATGGCCGGCAAATCGACGCACGAAATTAAGACCTGGGTGGCCGCCTTTGCCGCGCTATCCGCATTTGGCCGCTGGCGCTGCGAAGGCCGCTATTACCGACCCATCCCCGAGTGGATAGCCGGATTTGGCTCGCTGAGCGCCGCCGCGCAGAACTGAATTAACGGGAGAATATGATGAGCTACCAACCGCAAACTGAAGCCGACACCAGCCGATTCCTCAACGTAGAAGAGGGCGGAGAAACACTACGCATCCATTTTAATGATTGCGGCCAGGGGGATGAAACCGTGGTCCTGTTGCATGGTTCCGGCCCCGGCGCCACCGGCTGGGCGAACTTCAGCCGCAATATCGATCCGCTGGTCGAGGCGGGCTACCGGGTCATTCTGCTGGACTGTCCCGGCTGGGGAAAAAGCGACTCGATCGTCAATCGCGGTTCCCGTTCCGACCTGAACGCCCGGGTATTGAAAAACGTTATTGATCAGCTGGATATCAACAAAGTGCATCTGCTGGGCAACTCCATGGGCGGTCACAGCGCGGTGGCCTTCACTCTGAGCTGGCCGGAACGGGTGGGCAAGCTGGTGCTGATGGGCGGCGGAACCGGCGGCATGAGCCTGTTTACGCCGATGCCGACGGAAGGCATCAAGCTGCTGAACGGCCTGTATCGCGAACCGACCATCGAAAACCTGAAAAAGATGATGCATATCTTTGTCTTCGATACCCGCGATCTGACCGAGGCTCTGTTCGAAGCGCGCCTCAACAATATGCTGTCGCGCCGGGATCATCTGGATAATTTCGTCAAAAGTCTGGAAGCCAACCCGAAACAGTTCCCGGATTTTAGCCCGCGTCTCGGCGAAATCCGCGCCCAAACCCTGATCGTCTGGGGGCGCAACGACCGCTTTGTACCGATGGACGCCGGCCTGCGCCTGCTGGCCGGGATTAACGGTTCTGAACTGCATCTCTATCGTGACTGCGGCCATTGGGCGCAGTGGGAACATGCCGACAGTTTCAACCAGCTGGTGCTGGATTTTCTGGCGCGCAAATAAGGAACCGTCATGACAACGTTATCTCTCGAACAGCTGGCGCAACGGTTGCGTGACGCCGAAACCCAGGGGCGGGCCATTGAACCGCTGCGCGATCTTCTCGGCGTCGATAATGCGGAGGCGGCCTATGCCATCCAGCGGATTAACGTCCAGCACCACGTCGCGCACGGACGGCGGGTAGTGGGGCGCAAAGTAGGGCTGACCCATCCTAAAGTGCAGCAGCAACTGGGCGTTGACCAGCCGGACTTCGGCACCCTGTTTGCCGACATGTGCTATGGCGATAACGCCGATGTGCCGTTCTCCCGGGTGCTGCAGCCGAAAGTGGAAGCCGAAATCGCCCTGCTGCTTAAACACGACCTGCCGCATGCCGATACCACCTTTGATGAGCTGTACGCCGCTATCGACTGGGTACTGCCGGCGCTGGAAGTGGTCGGTAGCCGTATCCGCGACTGGTCGATTGGCTTCGTCGACACGGTCGCCGATAACGCCTCCTGCGGCGTTTACGTACTGGGGAGTCCGGCGCGGCGTCCGGCCGGGCTGGATCTGAAAAACTGCACCATGCGTATGACGCGTAACGAGGAAGAGGTGTCCACCGGGCGGGGTAGCGAATGTCTCGGTCATCCGCTCAATGCGGCGGTGTGGCTGGCGCGCAAAATGGCCAGCCTCGGCGAACCGCTGCGGGCGGGAGACATCGTGCTGACCGGGGCGTTAGGTCCGATGGTGGCGATTCACGCCGGCGATCGCTTTACCGCCGACATTGACGGTTTAGGTTCAGTGGCGGCAACGTTTGTCGCGCAAGAGGAAAACAGTGATGAGTAAACGCAAAGTCGCCATTATCGGCTCCGGCAATATCGGCACCGATTTAATGATTAAAATTCTGCGCCACGGCCAGCACCTGGAGATGGCGGTGATGGTCGGCATCGACCCTGAATCCGACGGTCTGGCCCGCGCCCGGCGCATGGGCGTTGCCACCACGCACGAGGGCGTCGGCGGCCTGATGCAGCTGGCGGAATTCGCCGATATCGATTTCGTGTTTGACGCCACCAGCGCCGGAGCGCACGTGAAAAACGACGCCGCGCTGCGGGAAGCCAAACCGGGGATCCGGGTGATCGACCTGACCCCGGCGGCGATCGGCCCGTACTGCGTGCCGGTGGTCAATCTTGAGGCCAATCTTGCCGAGGGCAACGTCAATATGGTGACCTGCGGTGGTCAGGCGACCATCCCGATGGTGGCGGCGGTATCGCGGGTGGCAAAAGTGCACTATGCGGAAATCGTCGCCTCGATTGCCAGCCAATCCGCCGGCCCGGGAACGCGCGCTAACATCGACGAATTCACCGAAACCACCTCGCAGGCCATAGAGAAAGTCGGCGGCGCGGCAAAAGGCAAAGCGATTATCGTACTGAACCCGGCGGAGCCGCCGCTGATGATGCGCGATACCGTTTATGTCCTGAGCGAAGCGGCGTCGCAGCAGGAGATTGCCGCGTCGATCGCGGAGATGGCGGCTGCGGTGCAGGCCTATGTGCCGGGCTACCGCCTGAAACAGCAGGTGCAGTTTGAGGTGATCCCGGAAGATAAGCCGGTGAACCTACCGGGCGTTGGCCGCTTCTGTGGCCTGAAAACGGCGGTTTACCTCGAGGTCGAAGGGGCGGCGCACTATCTGCCAGCCTACGCCGGCAACCTCGACATTATGACCTCAGCGGCGCTGGCGACGGCGGAAAAAATGGCTCAGGCGATGAACGGTACGGCGGGAGACGCAGCATGAACGGCAAAAAACTCTATATCTCAGACGTGACCCTGCGCGACGGGATGCACGCGATTCGCCATCAATACTCGCTCGACAATGTGCGCCAGATTGCCCGGGCGCTGGATAGCGCGGGAGTGGATTCGATAGAGGTGGCCCACGGCGACGGCCTGCAGGGGTCGAGCTTTAACTACGGCTTCGGCGCGCACAGCGACCTGCAGTGGATTGAAGCGGCGGCGTCTTCGGTCAGCCGGGCGAAAATCGCCACTTTACTGCTACCCGGCATCGGCACCCTGCACGACCTGAAAAATGCGTATCAGGCCGGGGCGCGGGTGGTGCGCGTGGCAACCCACTGCACGGAAGCGGATGTTTCCGCCCAGCATATCGCCTTCGCCCGCGAGCTGGGGATGGATACCGTTGGCTTCCTGATGATGAGCCATATGACTACCCCGGAGCAGCTGGCGCAGCAGGCGCTGAAGATGGAATCCTACGGCGCGACCTGCATCTACGTGGTCGATTCCGGCGGGGCGATGAATATGCACGATATTCGCGATCGTTTCCGCGCCCTCAGGGCGGTGCTCAAGCCGGAAACCGCCACCGGGATGCATGCGCACCATAACCTGAGCCTCGGCGTCGCCAACTCTATCGCCGCGGTGGAAGAGGGCTGCGACCGCATCGATGCCAGCCTTGCCGGCATGGGCGCCGGGGCGGGGAATGCGCCGCTGGAGGTCTTTATTGCGGCGGCGGACAAGCTTGGCTGGAACCACGGCACCGATCTGTATGCGCTGATGAACGCCGCTGATGAGCTGGTGCGGCCGCTGCAGGATCGTCCGGTACGCGTCGATCGCGAAACCCTGGCGCTGGGCTATGCCGGGGTTTACTCCAGCTTTCTGCGCCACAGCGAAGTGGCGGCCGCGCGCTACGGTCTGAGCGCGGTCGATATTCTCGTCGAGCTGGGCAAGCGGCGGATGGTGGGCGGCCAGGAAGATATGATCGTCGATGTGGCGCTGGACCTGCTCAAGCGCGCGAAATAAAAACGGGCGGCTGGCAACGTATCAGCCGCCTTTCACCTGCACCGTTTTCGCTATCGCACAGGTACCCTATGACCACGACAACCTCTGGATCGGCTTCACGCCTGATGTTAACCATCGGGCTCTGTTTTATGGTGGCCCTGATGGAAGGGCTGGATCTTCAGGCGGCCGGGATCGCCGCCGCCGGGATGGCTCACGCCTTCGCGCTCGACAATATGCAGATGGGCTGGATCTTCAGCGCCGGTATCCTCGGGCTGCTTCCCGGCGCGTTGGTGGGGGGAATTCTTGCTGACCGCCATGGCCGCAAGCGGGTGCTGATCGCGTCGGTCATGCTGTTCGGTCTGTTTTCCATCGCGACCGCGCTGGCAGGGAGCTTTCCGCTGCTGCTGCTGGCGCGCCTGATGACCGGAGTGGGGCTGGGGGCGGCGCTGCCGAATCTGATCGCATTAACCTCCGAAGCGGCCGGCCCGCGATTTCGCGGTACCGCCGTCAGCCTGATGTACTGCGGGGTGCCGGTGGGCGCCGCGCTGGCCGCGGCGCTGGGATGGTGGGGGGAGACCTCTGCCTGGCAGACGGTATTCTGGGTCGGCGGCGTGGTGCCACTGCTGCTGGTGCCGATGCTACTGCGCTGGCTGCCTGAATCCGCCGTCTTTCGCGCCGGGACGCAGAGCGCGCCGCTGCGGACGCTGCTGGCGCCGGAAAATGCCACCGCCACGCTGCTGCTGTGGCTGTGCTATTTCTTTACGCTGCTGGTGGTCTATATGCTGATCAACTGGCTGCCCATGCTGCTGATAGGTCAGGGATTTCGCGCCGGTCAGGCGGCAGGCGTAATGTTTGTTTTGCAGCTGGGAGCCGCCTGCGGCACGCTGCTGCTGGGGGCATTGCTGGATAAACTAAGTCCGCTGCTGATGTCGCTGCTGATCTATAGCGGTATGCTGGCGTCGCTGCTGGCGCTGGGCTGCGCCACCTCCTTTCCCGCGATGCTGTTCTCCGGCTTTGTGGCCGGGCTGTTCGCCACCGGCGGGCAAAGCGTGCTGTACGCGCTGGCGCCGCTGTTCTACCGCACGGAAATTCGCGCCACCGGGGTGGGGACGGCGGTGGCCGTCGGGCGGCTGGGGGCGATGAGCGGTCCGCTGCTGGCGGGAAAAATGCTGGCGCTGGGGGCCGGTACCGTTGGGGTGATGGCCGCCTCCGCGCCCGGGATTCTGCTGGCTGGCGTGGCGGTGTTCTGGCTGATGAATCGCCAGAGACGGCAATCAATAGCCTGACGTCGGCACCGGGTTATGCTTCAGGGCCCGGCAGCGCGCCACCTTGCGCAACGGCAGACTTTGGCATACGGTAAATCATCACCCATTGCTTATCTCTGCCGCCATGTCTTTTCAATCCCGGTTACTGAGCGATATTCCCGGCATTCGCTATGCCTTTCTCGATGTACACGAAACGGCCGCCTTTCCTTACGCTGAATTGGCTCCGGTGAAGCTGGTGCACGGCAATATGGTTCATCATTTTCAGCAGCCGCTGGCGGAACGCCCGCATGCCGACGCGGTTTTTACCGCACTGGGCGGGCAAAAGGTGGGGGTGGTGACTGCCGATTGCCTGCCGATGCTGATGGCCTCCCGTGACGGCGCTTTTGTCTGCAGCGTGCATGCGGGCTGGCGCGGCGCGGCGACCGGAATTATTGCTAATAGTCTCGATCTCTTTGCCCGACATGGCATACCGCCGGACGAGGTGGTGGTAGCGATTGGGCCGCATATTCAGGCCTGCTGCTATGAGGTCTCGGCGGCATTTTATCAGGCGCTGCTGGCGATGCCGGTGGCCGGGCTGGTCAAACAGCACCGCGATCGGCTGTTTCTGCACCGTCGTGGCCCTGAGCCTGAGGCGGAAAAAGCGCCGGCGACGGGAGACGACACGATGTGGTTCGATCTGCGGGCTTTTGGCCAGCTGCTGTTACGCCGCGCCGGGGTGGCGGAAAATCATATTGAATGGCTGGGCAGCTGTACCTACTGTACGCCGCAGTCGCTGGGATCGTTCCGGCGGCGCACGCACTTCCCGGCAGAGAAAACGTTCCAGTATTCGTGGATTATGCGCGAGGCCTGATATCGTCCGGCATCGCGCGGCCGCGCTACAGTACCGTAAACCCGTGCGTCCCGTCGTTTGCCAGCTGGGCTACGAGGCCATACTCCCACTCCAGATAGGCCTGCATCGCTTCGCGGGAATTATCGGTCCCTTCATAGGGACGACGATAGCGATCGCTACGCGCGCTGGTCAGATGGGTTGCGCCATGCTCCAGCGGCAGACCTGAGGCGATCCACCCGGCGGTGCCTCCGCTCAACACCTGCACCGGTTTGCCGGTCAGCGCCGCCACTTCGGCGACGGCGTAGCGCGCCAGCAGGCTGCTGCCGCAGGTCAGTACGTAGCGGCTGGCAGAGGGAATCAGCGCCAGCGCCTGTTTCAGCCGCGAGCGTATCAGCCAGTATGCCCCGGGAATGTGCCGCGCCACATAGTTGGCGCTGGTGGTGAAATCCAGGACCACCGTTCCCGGTTCGCGCAGCAGTGCCGCCAGCTGCGATGCGTCGATCTCCTCTGCCGCAGGCGCCACGGGCAGGCGGGCGGGCGGCACGCCGCGTTCGCTAAAGTTCGCTGCGCTCAGACCGCGCAGGATGGCCGTTTCCCATCCCATTTGCGCCAGCCACGAGGCGGTTATCGCCGCGCGAATACCGTCATCATCCACTAAGACGATACGTGCTCCGCGCACGCTGGCGTGGTGATCGGTCTCCTGGACCAGCTGGCCGCCCGGTGCGCTGAGGCTTCCCGGCAGGTGACCCGCGGCGTACTCCTCCGGGCTGCGGACGTCAAAAAGATAGGTGGTGCGGTCGTTCTGCTGCTGCCAGCGCCGGAGCGTGGCCTGGTCGATAACCGCCACCCCGGCTTTTGCCGCCAGCTGGCTGACCTGCTGAAGACGCGCCGTCGAAGCCAGCGATTCATCGGCATAGCGGCGCTGCTGGTCGCGATCGAGGGTCAGACCGGCCAGCGTCCAGCCAATGGTGCCGTTACGTAAGGCGTAGACCGGGTTGCTCACGCCGGCATTGATCAACGACTGGGCGCCGATAATGCTGCGGGTACGTCCCGCGCAGTTGACGACGATTGGCGTCTGCGGCGAGTCGACCAGTCCGTCAATACGCAGCGCCAGCTCACCGCCGGGGACGCTGATGCCGCCTGGAATACTCATGGTCTGGTACTCATCGAACCGCCGGGCGTCGACAATCAGCACCGGCTGACGGCTGTCGATCAGTGCCTGCACCTCTTCCGCGTTCAGAGAGGGGGTCTGTCGTTGGCTCTCCACCAGTTCGCCGAACGCTTTGCTGGGGGAGTTAACGTCCTGGAAGAGCTCGCCGCCGCTGCGCTGCCAGCCCTTCAGGCCGCCTTCCAGCAGCGCTACATCCTGATATCCCCAGCCGCGCAGGCGATCGACGGCCTGGGCGGCCAGACCCTCGCCGTTATCGTAAACGGTGATCGGCGTCGTCAGCCGCGGCACCCGACGGTGGATTTCCAGCTCGAGCTTGCTCAGCGGAAGATTAGCTGCAAACAGGGGGTGAGCGGTGGCAAAATCCGCTTCTTCACGCACGTCAATCAGCGCCAGTTCGGCGTGGTCGAGCAGCGCCTGGCGCACTTGCGCTGGCTGGCGATAAGTGTGGATGGGCATATTAATTATCCTTCGGGAAATCCCAGATATTGGGTAAGTGGCGATTGGAATAGCCGGAAATAAAGGGTTTGATGAGACCTTCCGGGGTATAGACGGCACGTTTAACGGCGCCAATATTGCCGCCGTAGACATGGATACTGATTGACACGCTCTCCGCCAGCGCGTTACTGACGCGGTGAATATCGCCATCGCGGGAGGAGACCTTTTCGACCTCGCCCGGCGAGAGCCGTCCGGCAATACCGTCGGCCACCGGAAGACCTGCAGCATCGAGACGATAGCGCTGATTCTCTTCCGCGCCGCGCAGCATGCCGATGACGCCCCACACGCGATGGTCGTGAATCGGCGTGGCCTGCCCGGGGCCCCAGACAAAGCTGACGATCGAAAAGCGTTGTCCGGAGTCGGCGTGCAGCAGGTATTGCTGGTAGTGGTGGGGATGCGGCAAAGCGTACTCGTCAGGCAGCCAGTCATCCTGCCTGACCAGCCGCGCCAGGCGCTGCGCAACCGCCTCCAGCAGCTGCGATTCGTCGCTGAACTCCCGATGAAGGGCATCAACCTCTTGAATAAAATGGCGTAGTTTTTCCAGTCGTGGTGCGGTCATGAACGGTTCCTGTCAGAGGGACTGGTCATTACGCTAACAAAGGCGTTAATATTATTTAAATGCAATTTACGCATATATTAATATGCAAAATTCACATTAAGGATTTTATGCGCATCGACGACATTGACGCCCTGCTGGCGACGGTACAGTTTTCTTCCCTCAATCAGGCGGCGGAATATCTGGGAATTACCCAATCGGCGATTACCCGACGGCTGCAGCGTCTGGAGCAAACTCTCGGCGTGACCCTGCTGGAGCGCCAGACCCGACCGCTGACCCTGACCGCCGCCGGGCACCGGGTTTATGAGCAGTGCCTGAGCATCAAGCGGGAGACGAAAAAGCTGTACGGGCTGCTGGATCCGCAGGCGGAACCGCACGGTATTTTGCGCCTCGGCGTCCCGCAGAGCGTGGCGGAAATTGCGCTCCAGCCGGCGCTGCTGGCGCTACGCCAGCAGTTTCCGCAGCTCCAGCCGCAGGTGACCTGCGGCTGGAGCGGGCTGCTGCAAAAGCGACTCGAGAGCGTCGAGCTGGATGGCATGCTGGCAATGGGGCCGGCACAGCAGGTCTTTGCCGATGGCTATGTCAGCCGGTTGCTGTGTTCGCTGGATATAGTGGTGATTGCGGCGAAAAGCCTGCGCCTGCAGGCCGCTGAACTGCGGGACTGTGCGTCTCAGGGCTGGGTGCTTAACCCTGACGGCTGCGGGCTGCGGGCGGGGTTAATTCGTGAACTCCAGGCTCAGGGGCTGCGGCTTCAGCTGAATGTCGAAACCGCGGGGGCTCACCTGCAAATTGGCCTGGTTGCTCAGGGGCAAGGGCTGGGTCTGGTACCGCGTGCGGCGCTGGCCGCCAGCCCGTGGCGCGATGAGGTGACTGTTCTGACGTTAGCCGATTTCCAGCCGGCGGTCTGCTTGTGGCAGGTGAGCGCACAGAATCTGGCGAATCTGCAGCAGCCGTTCACTTTTTTTGCCGGGAAAATTGCGCAGCAGCTGACTCTATCTGATTGAAGAATATACTAAATTATCTAAATGCTGATTTTGCATATTAAGATATGATAAAAATGCATTTTGCTCATTAACTGCCGATGTATAGGGTAACGACAGGCGCCGCCGCTGCGGCCACCGTTACCCGACGCAAGGAGTTATGTTATGAGCATTCAGTTTCTCGGGATGATCGGCCATCGCCTCTCATCCGAAACCATCGCCCCGGCAGGACCGGTTTTTGACCGCGACTATATCGTGCGCTTTGCGCAAACTCACGAAGCGGCCGGCTTCGATCGCCTGCTGGTGGGGCATTGGTCCGATCAGCCGGATGGCTTTCTGGTTACCGCGCTGGCGGGATTATCGACAGAGAAAATCAGTTTCCTGCTGGCCCATCGCCCCGGATTCGTCTCGCCAACGCTGGCGGCACGTAAGTTTGCCACCCTGGAGCATCTGCTCGGCGGGCGTCTGGCGGTACATATCATCAGCGGCGGCAACGACGCCGAACAGCGTCGGGATGGTGACTACCTCAATCATGACCAGCGCTACGCGCGTACCGATGCCTTCCTTGATACGGTGCGAAAAGTCTGGACTGCGGAACAACCCGTTGATATCGACAATGATTTTTATCAGGCCGAACAGGCGTGGTCGGCGATTCGTCCGCTGCAACAACCGCACATTCCGATCTACTTCGGCGGCTCCTCCGAGGCTGCCATTGCGGTGGCCGGTAAACATGCTGACGTTTTTGCCCTGTGGGGCGAATCGTTAGGGCAAACGGAGGAGACCATCCGTCGGGTGCGCGCCGAAGCAGCGAAGCATCAGCGCCACATTGATTTTAGCGTCTCATTCCGGCCGATTATTGCCGACAGCGAAGCGCAGGCCTGGGAGAAGGCCGAGCATATTTTGCATGTCGCTTCCGAACGGGCGGCGCAGGCGGGTCAGGGGTTCAAAGCGAAGCCCGATAGCGAAGGCGCGCGGCGCCTGCGGGCCACGGCAGAACAGGGAAATGTGGTGGATAAACGTCTGTGGACCGGCATTGCGAAACTGGTCGGCGGCGGCCATAACTCCACCGCGCTGGTCGGAACGGCGGAACAGGTTGCCGATGCGCTGCTGGATTATTACGACCTCGGAGTGCGCAACTTCCTGATTCGCGGCTTCGATCCCTTAAATGATGCGCGGGAATACGGCAAGGCTCTGCTGCCGATTGCCCGCGAAAAAGCGGCTCAGCGTGCGATTCAGGAGCGCGCATCGTGACGTTTTCCGGTCAACAGCCCGTACGTCCGCAGGCCGACTGGCTACAGCAGTTAACCGACATTCGTCAACTGATGGCCGAACAGGCGGCAGAGCTTGATCGCAGCGGCGACTTTCCCCACCACAATCTCGCGCACCTGCATCAGCGCGGTTTTCTGAGCCTCGCCACGCCGGCGCAGTATGGCGGGGCGGGGGCGGATTTGGCCCGGCTGCAGCAGGCGATTACCGCCATTGCGTGGGGAGAACCGGCGACGGCGCTGATCGTCTGTATGCAGTATCTGCATCATCTGCGTCTGGCGGATAGCGACGGCTGGGCGGAACCGCTGCGTCGGCAGGTCTATCGTGATGCCGTCGAGCGGGGTGGACTGATCAACAGCCTGAGAGTTGAACCTGAACTCGGCTCGCCGGCGCGTGGGGGACTGCCGCAGACGGTTGCCACCCGTACCGCCGACGGCTGGCGTCTCAACGGACATAAACTCTATACCACCGGAGTTGAAGGGCTGAGCTGGCTGGCTATCTGGGCACGAAGCGACGATCTCGACCCGCAGGTCGGCACCTGGCTGGTACCCCGGGAAAGTGACGGTGTCACTATTATTAAAAGCTGGGACCATGCCGGAATGCGCGCGACCGGCAGCCATGAAGTGATCCTGAAAAACGTGCCGATCCCCGGGCAAAATGCGGTAGATATCTGGCCGGCATCTGCGCCTCCCGCCGCGGATGCCGAACGTTTCCGTCTCTTCGCCAATCGACAGACCGCGCTGTTAGCCGCGATCTATGACGGCGTGGCCCGCGCGGCGCGGGACTGGCTACTGGGCTGGCTCAGTACGCGGGCGCCGGCCAGCCTCGGGCACCCGCTCTCCCGTCTGCCGCGCGTGCAGGAAAAAACCGGCCAGATAGAAGGCTGGCTGCTGACGAACCGCTGCCTGCTGCAACAGGCCGCCGGGCTGGAATTGACCGCCACCGAGGCCAATCTGGCCAAGGTGACTATTACCGACAACGCGGTGCAGGTCGTGGCTCTGGCGCTGGAACTTACCGGCAATCATGGCCTGAGCCGACAACATCCTCTGGAACGCCACTATCGCAACGTGCTGTGCGGGCGCGTGCATACGCCGCAGAGCGACAGCGCGTGGCAGGCGGCGGGTCAACACGCTTTTCAATCATAAGGATAATGTTTATGCGCGAACGAAAAATGACAAGATTGGCCGCGGGACTCTCGCTGCTGGCGCTGAGTGCTTTGGCGACGGCGCAGGAGCGTATCACCCTGCGAATTGCCGATCAGAAAGGGGGCATGCGCTCGCAGCTCGAAGCGGCCAACGCGCTGCAAAACCTGGGTTATGAGATCAAGTGGGCTGAGTTTCCGGCCGCCGCACCGCTGGCGGAAGCGCTGAACGCCGGCGCGGTAGACGCGGGGATTATTGGCGATGCGCCGCTGTTATTTGCGCTGGCCAACGGCGCGCCGGTTAAGGCTATTGCCGTCGATAAAAGCAACCCGGCGGGTACGGCCGTGCTGGTTCCGCCGGGAAGTTCGCTCAAGAGCGCCGCGGATTTAAAAGGTAAGCGGATCGCCACCGGCAAAGGTTCGATCGGTCATTTCGTGGCGCTGAAAGCCCTGCAGCAGGCGGGGATATCGCCCGTAGAGGTGCAGTGGGTATTTCTTGGCCCGGTCGATGCCAAAGTGGCTTTACTCAACGGCTCGGTCGATGCCTGGGCGACCTGGGAACCCTACACCACACAGCTGGTGAAAACCGCCGAAGGTCAGATTTTGGTGAGCGGTAAAGGGCTGCTGCCGGGGAATACATTTCTGGCGGCAACGGATGAAAGCTTAAAGGATCCGGCTAAGCGCGCGGCGCTACAGGATTATCTCATCCGTCTGGCAGGGGCGGAGCGCTGGGCTTACGCCAATCTCGAGAGCTATGGCAAAACCCTCGGCGACATCATCCGTTTCCCGCCGGACATTGCCCGGGCGCAGTTTGCTAACCGTCAGTCGCAGTGGCAGCGTCTGGACTCGCGCACCATTGAACAGCAGCAGGCCACCGCCGACTTCTATCAGGCCAATGGTCTGATTCGCGCGAAGCTGGACGTCACGCCGACCTTTGATACCCGATTTACGCTGCCTGATGTCCCGGCCGCCCAGGAGAAGAGACCATGAATCAGTCCGCTTTCTCACGCCGCCGCTTTTTACAGCTCAGCGGTGGAACCATGCTGGCGGCGGCCGCCTGGCCGCTGTGGGCGCACACGATGACCACGATGCCGGAAGGGGGCGGAAGCGGTGAAAACCTGGCGCTGCGGCTGGCGGAACCCTACAAGCTGAAGCTGGCCATCAACAAGAGCGCGGTTTGTCTCGCGCCGGTGGCGGTCGCTGAGCAGCAGAAGTTTTTCAGCAAATACAACCTTGAGGTTGAGTTCGTTAACTTCGGCAACTCGACCGATGTGCTGCTGGAGGCTATCGCGACCGGCAAGGCCGATGCCGGCGTCGGGATGGCGCTACGCTGGCTGAAGGCGCTGGAGCAGGGTTTTGACGTCAAGTTGACGGCCGGAACGCACGGCGGCTGTCTCAATCTGCTGACGGCGAAAAATTCGCCGTTTGGCGGCCTGGAGAGTCTGAAAGGGCAGACGATTGGCGTCACCGATATGGCCGGTCCGGACAAAAACTTCTTCGCTATTTTGCTCAAACGACATGGCATCGATCCGATAAGCGATGTGCAGTGGAAAGTTTACCCGGCGGATCTGCTCAGTATCGCGCTGGATAAGCGGGAGATTGCGGCCATCAGCGGCAGCGAACCCTTCAGCTTCCGCCTGCTGCAAAGCGGGAAATATCAACTGATCGCCAGCAATATGAGCGGCGATTACGCCAACCTGAGCTGCTGCGTGCTGGGCGTGAGCGGGACGCTGGCCCGGGATCACAAACCGGTTGCCGCCGCGCTGACCCAGGCGATTCTCGAGGCGCACAGCTATGCATCGGCCCACCCTGAAAGCGTGGCGCAATCGTTCATGGCCCATGCATTAAACACCGATGAGGCTGAAGTCTCGGGGATCCTTCATGGCCAGGGGCATGGACACCACGCCGTGGGAGAGGCCTTTGTGAATGAACTGACCCAGTACGTGAGCGATCTGCAGCGGGTGCAGGTGATCAAACCGGGGACCAACCCCCACCAGTTTGCGGAGAGTATTTATGCCAACGTATTCGCCTGAACGTGCGCTGTCACGCGCCGGGGGGCGCTATCCGTTGTGGTCTGAAGGGCTGCTGGCCGCCGCGCTGTGGCTGGCGGGCGGGATGTTTACGCTAGCGTGGCCGGATGTCGGACGACGCTGGCCCTATAGCGCGGGGTGGGCGATGAGCCAGTTTGTCATCGCCGGTGGACTGCTGGCGCTGGCGCTGAGTGGCCGCTACTGGTATCCGCGGGGCGGTCGTTTGCTCGCGGCTGGCAAGTGGCTGGCGCTGCTGCCGTTGCTGTTTGCGTTATGGGAGTGGCTGACGGCAAAAACGGCGATCCTGCCGGTGCCGTTTTTTGCCCCGCCGCAGGCGCTGATCGAAGTGCTGGTCGATGACTGGCCGCGTCTGCTGGATAGTCTGCTGCACTCTCTGGGACTGCTCGGGCTCGGGGTGCTGCTCGGGACCTCCTGCGGTTTTATCAGCGGGCTGGCGATTGGCTGGTCGCAGCGTATCGGCTACTGGCTGCATCCGGTCCTGCGCCTGCTTGGCCCGGTGCCCTCAACGGCGCTCTTGCCGCTATGCCTGTTTATTTTTCCCTCCAGCTTTGGGGCAAGCGTGTTTCTGATTGCGCTGAGCACCTGGTTTCCGGTCACCGTGCTGACCTGGTCCGGGGTCATGAGTATCGATAAAGCCTGGTATGACGTTGCCCGCACGCTGGGGGCCAGCCAGCGCTTTCTGATTTTACGGGTGGCGATTCCCGCCTCGCTGCCGAATGTGTTTGTCGGCTTGTTTATGGGGCTGGGCGCGTCGTTCTCAGTGCTGATCGTCGCTGAGATGGTTGGCGTGAAATCGGGCATCGGTTTTTATCTGCAGTGGGCGCAGGGCTGGGCGGCTTACCCCAATATGTATGCCGCGCTGCTGGTAATGGCCTTTCTCTGTTCCGGCCTGATAAGCGGGCTGTTTATGGTGCGCGATCGGCTGCTGAAGTGGCAGCGAGGAGGGATGACATGGTAGCAACAGCGACACCCCAAAACACCGCCCGGGTCGGCGCGGGCATCGAGATTCACCATTTGCACCATGCTTTTTCCCTCGGCAGGGAAACGGTGCCGGTGCTGGAGAATATCAGTCTGCAGCTGCGTCCGGGCGAGAGCGTGGCGCTACTGGGGCCTTCGGGCTGCGGCAAGTCGACGCTGCTGCGGCTGCTGGCGGGACTGGAGCCAATGCAGAGCGGGCAGATCCGGATAGATAACGCGGCGATGGGCGGTCCGGGGCCCGACCGCATTCTGGTGTTTCAGGATCCGACGCTCTATCCGTGGCTGACGGTGCGGCAAAATGTGCTGTTGGGGCCGCAGGCGCAGGGCAAAAAAGGGCGTGAAGCGCAGGCCGATGCGCTGATAACGCGTATCGGTCTGCAGGGATTCAGCCAGGCGTGGCCCCGGCAGCTTTCGGGCGGGATGGCCCAGCGGGCCGCGCTGGCGCGCGCGCTGCTCAACGAGCCGCGTTTACTGCTGCTCGATGAGCCCCTCGGCAAACTGGACTCTCTGACCCGTATCGGCATGCAGCGCGAGCTGATTACGCTCTGGCAGCAGCAGGGCTACACCAGCCTGCTGGTGACCCATGATATTGAAGAAGCGCTGCTGCTGTGCGAACGCGTGCTGGTGATGTCGCCGCGACCGGGGCGGATCATCGGCGAATTTACGCTACCGCTGGCCTTTCCCCGGCATCGGGATAACCCGCAGCTGTTGCAGCACCGACAGGATATTTTACGCATGTTGGGGCAGGCCGAGGACTGGTAGTCTGGCGAGGGCGCAACGGAGGTGCCCGGACAGGCCGCGACGGCGCTGTCCGGGCACGGTGATGCAATCAGAAGTCCATTTTCACCGTAAACTGCACTTCTCGCGGATCGCCAATCTGGTTGCCCAGGTTGTTTGTGGCGATGGATGAGGTGTAGTAGGTCTTATCAAACAGGTTCTTCACGTTAACCTGCAGCGTCACCGGATATTGCAGCTTCATCTTATAGGCGGCGAAGACATCGGCGACCGCGTAGCCCTGCAGATAATAGTCCGCGCCGTTGGTGCCGGAGCGTTTGCTCACCGCGCGACCGCCGCCGCCGACGGTCAGCGTATTGCTGTCGTAGACGTTATGGATGTCGTAGCTGAGGAACAACGATCCGGTGTGTTTCGGTACGTTGGGCAGCGGCTTGCCGGCATAGTCAGGATCGTCGAGCACTTTCGCGTCGGTATAGCCGTAGCTGGCGATCACGCTCAGGTTATCGGTAATCGAACCGGCCAGATCCACCTCGACGCCGCGTGAACGTACTTTCCCGGCGGTCTTGGCGACGGTCTCATCGCCGACGGCTTCGGTGTACAGCACGTTGCGTTTATGAATATCAAACAGCGCGATGTTGGCGGTGATACCGCTTAACAGATCAAACTTCGCCCCCACTTCGTAGGATGTGGACTCTTCGGGCGGCAGATTGCCGATGTAGCTGGCGATCGATGACTGCGGCATAAACGACTGCGCCACGTTACCGAACAGCGACACGGTTGGCGTCAGCTTATACACCAGACCCAATTTCGGCGTCCATTTCTGGTCGCTGCTGTCGGTGTTGACATTGAACGGACGTCCTTTGCCGGCGTACTGGGTATAGTACTGATAACGCATCCCGGCAACGGCAATCCACTTGTCGGTCAGATAGAGCGCGTCCTGAACGTAGGCGGCGTAGCTCTCCTGCTGAATACGCTGATCGCTATCGGAGTCCGAAACGGTGCTGCATGTGCCGACAGTGCCGTAGACCGGATTGTAAATATTGAACCCTTTCACATTCTTACAGCGGATCATGTCGGTGCGCAGCAGATCGTAATTCTCATAGGCGATGCCGGTGAGGACTTCGTTATAAAACCCGCCGACGACCACGTTGCCCTGTAAATCGGCGCGGGTTGTGTGCATCTTCTGCGTTGAGCCGTGGGTGGCGTCAACGCGGCGGGTCAGATCGCCAGTGGCCGAATCGTAGGCGGTTACGCGGGCCTGGTTATCGTTGTAGTGATCCTGGCTGTAGCTGTAGTCAAAGCGGGCGGTCCAGGCATCGTTCAGGCGATATTCGGCGTTCAGCTGCGCCAGATCGGAATAACCATCGGTAACGTTAAACGGCTCGTCAAAGCGCGTTTTCCGATCGACGTTGACCGCGTGGCCGGTATTGAGATCGAAGATCGTCCCGCGATCGAACGGCGTATTGTAGTCGCGATGGGAGTACGACACGTTCACCGTCGCCCGGTCGCCAAACCAGGTCAGGGAAGGGGCGATAAAGCTGCTTTTCTCTTTACCAAAGTTGCGCCAGTAATCTTCGTGTTGGTACTCGCCGATGATCCGGTAGGCCAGCCGCGTACCTTCGATGGGGCCGGTGACGTCAAACTGGCCGGTGCCGCCGCCAAAGCTGCTGGAGGTGGCGGAAATCGAGCCGCCAAAGGTTCTCTCCGGGCGCTTCGTGACGACGTTAATCAATCCGCCGGGGTCGAGAATGCCGTACAGCGTGGAGGCCGGGCCTTTCAACACCTCTACGCGTTCGGTGGCGGCATTAAAGCTGCGCGGCAAAACGGTACGCAGACCGTTGGTCATGATGGAACCGTCGCGGTTGGCGCCAAAACCGCGGCGGGTAAAGGCATCCTGGGTCCCGCCGAGGGTGTTGGTCTGGACGACGTTGGCGACGTTATACAGCGCCTCGTCAAGAGTGGTGGCGTGCTGATCTTCCAGCACCTTGTCGCTGACGGTATTCACCACCTGCGGGATATCCAGCAGCGGCATCGACGTGAGGGTTGCCGTTGAGCTGGCAACCGGCTGATAGCCGTTGGTGTCATTCTGCGCACCCTCGGCGACCACCGTCATGGTTTCGTCGCCAGCCGTTTTCTCTTTGCTGGCGCTGTTTTCTGCTGCAATTAATCCCGGTGAGGTAAAAGAACCCAAAAATATCAGTGAAAAAAGAGCTCGCCCTTTCAGCGTCGTGAAAGGGATCGTTGATCGCGTCATTTGTCTGTTTCTCGTGAACGAATCTGTCCTTTGCAGACAGAAAAAGCCAATTAAATCATTGCCCTTAAAAATATTATCTGCCTGTTAACTGTGATGATTTGCGTTCAGGCATGTAATTGAGAATCATTCAATCACGAGGGGATGTAGTAGTAAATGTTATGTAAGATAAAAAATCAGCAGTTGCCGGATCGGCGTTTCTGGCGCTATTTCTCACCCGTATTTTTGAGTTAATTATCTGTTTTGTATATATAAAATATAATCCTCTTCCCGGGATTATCCGGGTAGTGCAGGCAATTTATGCCCGTTAAAACAGAGTATTGACTACTACATTCATCCGCAGCATGATCAAAAGAGAATGAGATTTATTTTTGTTTGAGTGCAGAACGTGCTGGCTGATGCCACGCCGTTGCGGCGCAGGAGCGAGTTATGCCACAGCGGGTGATGCCTGCAGAGCAGGGAATCGTACTGGATTCCCTGTCGGCCGGATACGGCCAGACCCTGATTGTCGATGACATTCATTTGACGATCCCTCACGGTAAAATGACGGTACTGGCCGGGGCCAACGGCTCCGGTAAATCCACCCTGCTGTCGACGATTGCCCGCATGCTGAAACCGCTTGGCGGCAGCGTGCGTCTGGATGGTCAGACGATTCACACCATGCCGACCCGGGCGGTTGCACGCCAGCTGGGGATTCTGCCTCAGTCACCGCTCACTCCCGAAGGATTAACGGTCTTTGAGCTGGTTTCCCGCGGTCGCTACCCCTGGCAGGGATTGATGCGCCAGTGGTCTGATGCCGACGAACGGGCGGTAGAAGAGGCCATGGCGTTGACCGGCACCGCCGAATTCGCCCATCTGCCGGTAGACAGCCTCTCCGGTGGCCAGCGCCAGCGCTGCTGGATTGCGATGGCGCTGGCGCAGGAAACGCCGACGATCCTGCTGGACGAGCCGACCACCTGGCTCGATTTGCGCTATCAGGTCGATATCCTCGAACTGCTGCAAACCCTGACCCGCGAACATGGACGCACGGTGGTCACCGTGCTGCACGACCTTAACTTTGCGGTGAACTATGCCGATATCCTGGTGTTCCTCAAGAAAGGGCGTATTGCCGGGGTCGTGGACGAAAACGCCAGCTGCACCCCGGAGCTTATCAAAACCGTGTTTGATGTTGAGGTACAGATGTCGCTCAACCCGCAGACCGGGAAACCCTTTTTTATGCCTTTCCGCGCGCGACAGGAGCAAGCCCAATGAGCGCCTCCGCGCTGCTGTTGCACCGCCGCCGCCAGGCGCGGCCAAAAAGAGCGCTCGCGCTACTGACGCTGCTGCTGATTGTCGGTTCGGTGGTGCATCTTGGACTGGGGGCGCGCTGGATTGCGCCGGAGACGGTGCTTCAGGCGCTGTTTCACTATGACCCGCGTAATTTTGACCAGCGGATTATTGTCGAGCTGCGACTGGTTCGTCTCGCGGCGGCGCTGTTGACCGGCGCGGCGCTGGGCGTCGCCGGAGTGCTGCTGCAGACGGTGATTCGTAACCCGCTGGGGGAACCGCATATTCTCGGGCTTAACGCCGGCGCCTCACTGGCGGTAGTCGGCACATCGGCGCTGGGTCTGAGCGGCATGACGCCAGGTCGCCCGCTGATTGCCGCCGGCGGCGCGGCGCTGCTGTTCGGCGGCGTGATGCTGCTGGCGACCGCCGGACGCGGCGGGGCGACGCCGCTACGCATCACGCTCTGCGGTGTGGCGCTCTCCGCCTTTGCCTCGGCGGTCACCGCCGCGATCCTGATTCTGGATGAACAAACGCTGCTGGCGATGCGCACGTGGCTGGCGGGCGATCTGGCCGGACTCAACTGGCAAATTTTACGCTCGGCGACGCTTCCGGCGCTGGCCGGTGGCCTGCTCGCGCTGCTTATCGCGCCACGTCTGAACGTTCTGGCGCTGGGCGATAAGGTGGCGCTGGGGCTGGGGGTGAACATTATTCAGACCCGACTGCTGGGGCTGGGCGCCATTGCGCTGCTGTGCGGTGCGGCAGTGGCGGTTGCCGGGCCGATCGGTTTTGTCGGACTGGTGGTGCCACACGTTATTCGTCGCCTGGTCAGCGAAGATATTCGTCTGGCGCTGCCGCTGGCGGTGCCGGTCGGGGCGCTGGTGCTGCTGTTCGCGGATATCGCCGCCCGCACCCTGGTGGCGCCGCAGGAGCTGGCGACCGGGGCGATGACTGCGCTGGTTGGCGCTCCGGTATTTATCTTTATTGCGGCGAGGTTTTTTAAATGAAAAACGCGGCGCGCCGTGCCGGTTTCCGGCCCCTTCGCGCGGGGAGCTGCCATCTGCTTCTGCGCCCCGCGGCGCTGAACATCGCTGCGGTGCTGATTATCGCCATTCTGCTGCTGGCAAGCTTTGGCCTGACGCGCGGCAGCTTCCCGCTGCCTGCCGGTACTCTGGCGCGAGCGCTCTTTGCCCCAGAAAATGTCGGCGACCAGCCGCGCTTTATCTTGTTTGATATTCGCCTTCCCAGGCTGCTGATGGCGCTGCTGTGCGGCGCTATGCTCGGGCTGGCGGGGGCGGCGATGCAGAGCATCACCCGAAACGGGCTGGCGGACCCGGGGCTGATTGGCGTCAAAGAGGGAGCCAGCGTGGTCGTGCTGGCGTTGATTCTGTTCTTTCCCGCCGTCGGGCTGGTCTGGCGCCCGCTGGCTGGCATTCTGGGCGGGGCACTGGTGGCGCTGCTGGTGCTGGTACTGGCCCGGGATTGCTCGCGGCCGCGCTTCATTCTGATCGGTATCGGCGTCTCCTGGACGCTGGCGGCGGCGGTCGGCATTTTTATGACCACCGCCGATGTGCGCGATGTGCAAACGGCGATGATCTGGCTTGCCGGCAGTCTGCATGCGGCAACCTGGTCGCTGTTGATGGTGGCCTTTTTGTGGGCGCTGCCGGGGACATTGATTCTGTTTTTGACCGCCCGGGCGGCGGATGTGGCGCAGCTTGGCGACCGTACCGCCGTGGGACTCGGCGTGCGCCTGCAGCAGCTGACCCTGCTGCGCTTTTTTGCGCCGGTGCTGCTCACCTCCGCCAGCGTCTCCTGCGTCGGCAGCCTTGGCTTTGTCGGGCTGATGGCGCCGCACATGGCGCGCTTTCTGCTGCGCGGTGGCCAGGTGTCGCTGCTGTGCGGCAGCGCTTTGATTGGCGCGCTGCTGGTGCTGTTTACCGATACTCTCGGCCGTCTGGCCTTCGCGCCGCTGCAAATTCCGGCCGGAATTGTTATTGCGCTGGTGGGGTGTCCGTTTTTTATCTTGCTGCTGTGGCGTCGTCGTGACGTCCTGTAATGTAGAAGGGTTGCTATGCGTTGGCTTATTTCTTTGCTGTTGTTAGCGGCGGGCGTTACCGGCGCCGCCGAGCGTCAAACACAAACGTTTACTGATGATTTAGGGCGGGTGGTGACGGTGCCGCTGCATCCGCAGCGTATCGTCTCGATGCACGACCTGGATATCACGATTCCGCTCATTGAGCTTGGCGTGCCGCCGGTGGCCAGCCACGGACGCACCCGCCCCGACGGTAGCCACTATCTGCGCTCCAGCGCCCAGCTGACCGGGGTCGATTTTGATAACAGCGCGATCCAGTTTATCGGCACCGCGGATATTGACCTCGAAGCCGTTGCAGCGGCGAAACCGGATCTGATTATTACCGAACCGAGCCGCCACGTCTCTGTGGAACAGCTGGAGAAGATTGCGCCGACGGTCAGCATTGACCATCTGCAGGGCAGCGCGCCGCGAATTTACAGCAAGCTGGCGCAGCTCACCGGCAGCCAGGCGCGGCTGGCAATTCTTGAGCGCCGCTATCAGGCGCAGATCGCCCAGCTCAAAGCGATGGTGGATACCCGCAACATCACGGTGTCGGTTATTCAGGCCAACAATGGCAAAGTCACCGTTCACCACTCCTATCACGCGCTGGGACGGGTACTGCGCGACGCCGGGTTTCGTTTTCCGCCGTTGATCGACAAGATCCCCGACGGACAGCGAATTGACGTCAGCGCCGAACAGCTGCCGGAGCTGGATGCGGATTTTGTTTTTGCTACCTGGCGCTCGGATACCGGCGGTAAACCGCAGGAGGAGCTGCAGGCGATGGAAGGGGTGATGCCCGGCTGGTGCGACTTTATGCGTGCCTGCCGCACCGGCCGCTATATCCTGCTGCCGCGCGAGGAGGTTATCTCCAACTCCTTTGCCGCCCTGACCCTGATGGTGGCGCAGGTGCAGTCGCACATTGCCGGTCGTCCGCTGCCGGCGGAGCTGAAATGAAAACGCCGGTGAAAAGAGAGAAAGGGCGGGTCGACCTGTTCGGCGAACGCTTTCGCGCCAGGGCGCACCAGCTCTCGCCGCGTCTGCTGGCGGTCGTCAGCTATATCAACGACAACCGTGAAGTGGTGCTGGAGCGCACGGCGATGGAGATCGCCGCGGCGACGCAGACTTCGGATGCCACGGTTGTGCGGGCCATTCAGGCGCTGGGTTTTGCCGGGCTGCGCGAACTGAAGCAGACCATGGAGCGCTGGTTCGGCCCCTCCATCACCTCATCGGAGAAGATGCTGTCGACGGTGAATGCGCTCTCCTGCGATGTGAATTCGAGCATTGATTTTGTGCTGGAGGGCCATCAGCGCGCCTGTGAAGTGCTCTCTCGTCCCGCCAACCGTGCCGCCGTCGCTCAGGCGGTAGCGCTACTCAGCGAGGCGCGGCAGGTGGCGATTTTCGGCATCGGGGCATCGGGGATTCTGGCAGAGTACACCGGCAGGCTGTTCAGCCGTATCGGGTTACCGTCCTGCGTGCTCAACCGTACCGGCTTCAGCCTTGCCGAGCAGCTGATTAGCCTGCAGCGTGGCGATGTGATGATTATGATGGGACAGAAATCGCCGCATCGTGAAGGGATGACCGCGCTGCGCGAAGCCCGGCGGCTGGGGATCCCGACGATTTTGTTGACCCAGGCGGTGGACTCACGTTTTAGCCAGGAGGCGCAGGTGGTGATCGACGTCCCGCGCGGCGGCGATAACGGCCGGGTACCGCTTCACGGTACGGTGCTGGTCTGTCTCGAAATGCTGGTGCTGTCGGTGGCGACGACCACGCCGCAGCGGACCATGAAATCAATGAAGCGCATTAACGAACTGCATAAAGCGATTGGTAAATCCGGCGGTAAACGCAGCTAAGTACACGATAATTCACTGGCTGAAAGGTTTACTGTTGCAAGTAATCGTGATGATGTGTATTTTTATGCAAAATTAATGCATAAAAAGAGGTTGTCATGATGGGGAAATGGATGAAAGCGTGTTGTCTGCTGGCGGCTCTCGCCGGGAGCGCGCAGGCGGCACAGGAAACCTACGTTGTCGGTTCCGGTGGGACCTACCGCCCGTTTGAATATGAAAACAGCCAGAAGCAGCTGGAAGGTTTTGATATTGATATCATTAAAGCGATCGCTAAAGCGGAGAACTTTACTATCAAGCTGGTGAATACGCCGTGGGAAGGGATCTTCGCCACCCTCGGCTCCGGCGACCGTGACATCATTATCTCCGGGATAACCATCACCGATAAGCGCAAGCAGATGGTTGATTTTTCCGCCCCTTACTTCCCGGCTGAGCAGTCCATCGTGGTGCCGGCAGATTCCAAAGTGACCTCTCTGGCAGCGCTGAAGAGTGAGAAGGTCGGGGTGGTGAACTCCAGCACCGGCGATATCGTGGTCTCGGATGTGCTGGGTAAAAACAGCACCTCTATTAAGCGTTTTGATAATACCCCGCTGATGCTGCAGGAGCTGTTTGAAGACGGTGTCAGCGCGGCGGTGGGCGACGTGGGCGTGGTGAAATACTACATCAAACAGCACCCGGAGAAGCAGTTTAAGCTGGTGCCGGACGCCAGGTTTGAACGCCAGTATTTCGGTATCGCGGTGGCCAAAGGCAACGCTGAACTGCAGGCGAAAATCAACGCCGGTCTGAAGAAAATCGTCGCCGACGGCACCTACGCCAAAATCTATAAAACCTGGTTTGACGACAACGTCCCGACGCTGCCTGCGCAATAATTCATCTTTTGGTTTTCATGACGGCTATCGACGCGTGCGATAGCCGTATTTTTTAGGGAAGCACTATGACGGGATTCCGTTGGGAGATCATCGAGGAGTACGGTCCGCTGTTTATGGACGGCGCCTTGATGACCATTAAATGTACCATTATCTGCGTGATCCTCGGTACCCTGTGGGGCCTGACGCTGGGCCTTGGGCGGATGGCGAAAGCGGAACACGGAGCGTGGAAATATGTGCTGCGCTATCTGGTGCAGTTTCCGGTGCGCGTTTACGTCAGCGCGTTTCGCGGCACGCCGCTGTTTGTGCAGATTATGGTGGTGCACTTCGCGCTGGTGCCGCTGTTTATCAACCCGCGTGACGGTCTGCTGGTCAGCCATGGGCTGATGAGCGCCGATTTTGCCCGCGAACTGCGTTCTAACTACGGCGCGTTTCTCTCCTGTATCGTGGCCATTACCCTCAATGCCGGGGCCTATGTTTCGGAAATCTTCCGCGCCGGGATTCAGTCGATTGATAAAGGGCAGATGGAAGCTTCACGCGCGCTGGGGATGCCGTGGTGGAAAACCATGCGCCAGGTGATTCTGCCGCAGGCCTTTCGGCGGATCCTGCCGCCGCTGGGGAACAATGCGATTGCCATCGTCAAAGACTCTTCGCTGGCTTCGGCGATTGGTCTTGCCGATCTGGCCTATGCCGCGCGTACCGTTTCCGGCGCCTATGCCACCTACTGGGAGCCCTACCTGACCATTTCTCTGGTCTACTGGGTCATTACCTTCCTGCTGGCGCAGCTGGTTAACCGTCTGGAAAAGAGGTTTGGCAAAAGTGATTCACATTAATAATCTGCACAAACGTTTCGGCGACAGCCACGTACTGCGGGGCATCAGCTGCGATATTAAACCGCAGGAGGTCGTCTGTATTATCGGGCCGTCGGGTTCCGGAAAAAGCACGTTCCTGCGCTGTATGAATGCGCTGGAAAGCGTCAGCGAAGGCATCGTCGAAGTCAACGGCTTTGCCGCCCACGACCGCAGCACCGATCTGAACAAGATGCGGGAAAGCGTTGGCATGGTCTTTCAGCGCTTTAATCTCTTCCCCCATATGACGGTGCTGGAAAATCTGATCATGGCGCCGATCAACCTGCACGGCGTGAGCCGTTTGCAGGCGGTGCAGCTGGCGGAAGAGCTGCTGGCGAAGGTAGGATTAAGCGATAAACGTGACGCCTGGCCCTCCAGTCTCTCCGGCGGCCAGCAGCAGCGGGTGGCCATCGCCCGCGCGCTGGCGATGAAGCCTTCCATTATGCTGTTTGATGAACCGACTTCTGCGCTGGACCCCGAGCTGGTGGGTGACGTGCTGGAAGTGATGAAAAATCTCGCCAGCGAAGGGATGACGATGGTTATCGTCACGCACGAGATGGGCTTTGCCCGCGAAGTGGCTGACCGGGTTATCTTTATCGATCAGGGCATTATTCAGGAAGAGGGGAAACCAGAGCAGATCTTTACCGCTCCGGTCAATCCGCGCACCGCGGCCTTCTTAAGCAAGGTACTATAATACCGTACGACGGCGCGCCATCAGGGAATATCCGCCGGTGGCGCTTGCCGTTAGCCGCTCAGTTAAGGCTGCATCTCAGGCGGTTTCAGTCTGAGCATCGTCGTCATCGCGGTCCTGGCGTGCATTCGCCAGCAGCGCTTTCTCCGTTTTCCCCAGGCACTGAATCAGCAGGAACAGCACTCCGCAGGCCAGCAGGGTGACCAGCAGGCCATCATAGCCGGATACGCTGATCAGCAGGCTACTGACAACCGGGCCGGCAACGCTGCCCGCCGACCAGAAAAAGCCCAGCAGCGCGTTGATCATAATAAGCTTCTGCCCGCTGAAGGTTTTACCGGCGCGCACCAGCGAGAGCGTATACAGCGCCCCCGCCGCCGCGCCGAGGATCAGACACCCGACGATGAGCTGTACAGGCGACGCCAGCAGGAAAGGGAGCGCCGCCAGGGCGAGGCAAAACACCACCGCGCAGCTCAGGTGTACGCGGCGGATGCCAAATTTATCGGCAACCCAGCCCAGCGGCGCCTGGAAGAAGGCATCGCCGGTTAACACAATGGTCACCAGCAGAACCGCCATCGCCTCGTTCAGCCCTTTATCCATCCCGTAGAGCGGCAGCAGCGCCAGAATGCTGGCGTCAAAGAAGGCGAAGCAGAAGACGCCGGACGCCAGGACCGGTAAAAACGCGCCCAGGCTGCGCCAGCTGGCGCGTTCAGCGAGGCTTTCGCGGCTTCCGCCCGGCAGATGGCGTAGCATCAGCAGACACGCCGCGGTCAGGCCGACGACGGCCAGCAGCACCCAGATTTGATAATCGGCGCCGGCAGAGATCAGCAGCGGCCCGGCCAACTGGCAGCCGGTGAATGCCGAGGCGTAAATACCGGTCAGGGTGGCGCGGTTTTTACCCGCCGCGCCGCCGGTTATCCAGCTTTCGCCAAGCACGATGATCACCCCGGAGGCGATCCCGGTCAGAAAGCGCGGCAGCAGCAGCTGCTGCAGATCGACGGTCAGACAGGAGGCGATGGTGGCGAGCGCCAGCAGCATCAGGTTGGCCGTGAGCAAGGTGCCTATCTCAAAACGACGGCACAGCGCGGGCGAGAGGAACGACGAGAGCATCATCCCCGCCGGCGGCAGCGCGGCCAGCAGGCCGACGTAGACGGTGTCTGTCTGCTGCTGGGCAAGTTCAAGGCTGATTAAAGGCACCGTATAACCGGTGATAAATCCCACTAATGACGCGGCCATAATCATCGCCAGCGTGGGGGCAAGGCGATTCTGGTCTGGGTTAAACATTTTATTCCCGATAACGGAAGTCAACAGGTGGATAATCCGGCAAAGTGCCGACGACCCTGAATATTAATTAAACGTATGCGCGCTGTCACCGTTGAAATGACTACTAATATTGATACGCGGGCTCGGGCGCCCGGCAAAACGCGCCGTTCGGGCCCCCGGGGAGTGTTGTCAGCGCGCTGGCGAAAGGATATAACGAAGAGGGCATTCCGCCAGCGACGGGCGCATGCATAAAATGTATCCCGATTTCATACTCGTTCAGCGTTGATGCTGTGCAGGAAAGGAGTAACACATGGCAGTATCGCCTTCATCGATCGCCGAGGCCATCCGCTGGCGTCGTGATTTTCATGCCTGCCCGGAGCTGGGCTATCAGGAACAGAAAACCTCGCGTCGCGTCGCTGAATTATTGACATCCTTTGGTCTGCAGGTGCATTGCGGGCTGGCAGGGACCGGCGTGGTGGCGACCCTGGAGAACGGCCCCGGGCCGGTTATCGGCCTGCGCGCCGATATGGACGCGCTGCCCATTACCGAACGGGGTGACGTCAGCTACAAGTCCCGTAATCCGGGCGTAATGCACGCCTGCGGCCACGATGGCCACACCGCGATGCTGCTGGCCGCCGCCGCGCATCTGACCCAGACCCGCCGCTTTCGCGGGACGGTGCATTTTGTTTTTCAACCGGCCGAGGAGAACCTCGGCGGCGCGCGCAAGATGGTGGAAGAGGGGCTGTTTGAACGTTTCCCGATGGACGGTATCTACGCGCTGCACAACTGGCCTGGGCTGCCGCTGGGGCACGTGGCGGTTAACGAGGGGCCGATGATGGCCTCGCTGGACGCGTTTGAAATCACTCTGACCGGCAAAAGCTGCCACGCGGCGATGCCGGAAAGCGGCGCCGACCCGATTGTCGCCGCCGCGCAGCTGATTATGGCCCTGCAGACGATCCCCTCGCGCCGCCTGTCGCCGCAGGAGTCGGCGGTTGTCAGCATTACCCAGATTAACGGCGGCGAAGCGATTAACGTTTTACCGGACAAGGTGGTGCTGCGCGGGACCTTCCGCTGCCTGAGCAACCGGGTGCGTGAACGGGTAAAAGCGCTGATTGCGCACTATGTCAGTACGCAGCCGCAGGTCTCAGACGTGCAGGGGAGCATTGCCTGGTATCCCGGCTATCCGGTGACCAAAAACCATCGCGCGGAGGCGATAAAGGTGCGCGAGGCGGCGCTGGCGGTACTGGGCGAGGCGGCGGTGAGCGGGCAGATCGCGCCGTCGATGGCGTCGGAGGATTTTGCCTGCATGCTGGAGGCCTGCCCTGGCGCCTATTTCTGGATCGGTACCGATGGCGAAACGCCGTCGAAACCGCTGCATAATGCCGGCTATGATTTTAACGACGATTTGATTGAACACGGCGTCACGCTGTGGACGGCGCTGGTGGAAAAACTGCTGCCGGTGGGCTGACGCCGACGGCGGAAGCTGCTGCTATCAACGTGAAGGGGAGAGGCGATGCCTCTCCCCTGGTATTCAGGCGTCCACTGCCGCCTTCAGGCGCGCTTTCATGTCACTGTAGGCCCGCCAGGCAAACTGCTCTGCCCAGAGCTGGTCCTTGATGGCTTCTATCTTCACCGCGCAATATTTGGTTTCCGGCGTTTTCGAGACCGGGTCGAGGTTGTCCTGAGTAAGCTCATTGCAGGCACCGACCCACCACTGGTAGGTCATATAGACGGCGCCGTGGTTGATACGGTCGCTGATATCCGCGCGGGTAATCACTTTGCCGCGACGCGAGCTTACCCACACCAGCTGCCGATCGGTGATCCCCAGCCGGTCGGCGTCGGCGCGGCTTATCTGCACGCGACCGGGCTCATCGGCAAGGGATTGCAACGCCGCGCAGTTGCCGGTCATCGAGCGGCACGAATAGTGGCCGACTTCGCGCACGGTACAGAGCACAAGCGGATAGTCGGCATCCGGGGTCTCCGCCGGCGCACGCCACGGTGCGGCAAACAGTTGACCTTTCCCCGACGGGGTATCAAAGCGGTTTCCTTTATACAGCCATGGCGTGCCGGGGTGTTCGAGCGTCGGACACGGCCACTGCACGTGGTTCATATCGCCCATTTTTTCATAGGTGACGCCGTAGAACAGCGGGCACAGGTCGCGCATTTCGTCCCAGATTTGCTGGTTGTCGTCGTAGTGCATCGGATAGCCCATTTCGCGGGCCAGCAGGCTAATGATCTCCCAGTCGCGTTTTACGTTGCCCGGGGCCGGGATGGCTTTTTCGAAGCGCTGAAAACCGCGATCGGCGCAGGTGAAGACGCCGCCGTGTTCGCCCCAGGAGGTTGCCGGCAGCAGCACGTCGGCTATTTCGGCGGTTTTGGTCATGAAGATATCCTGCACCACCACAAAATCCAGCGCTTCGATGCCCTTACGCACCAGCCCCAGATCGGCTTCGGTCTGCAGCGGGTCTTCCCCCATGATGTAGTAGGCTTTGATCTCCCCGCTCAGCGCTTTATGCGGAACTTCGGTAATACGGGTGCCGACTTTGTCATCCATTATGGCCGGGTCGATTCCCCAGGCCTCGGCAAATTTGGCGCGGACGTTGGGATCGGTCACCTCCTGATAGCCGGGGAACAGATTCGGCAGCACGCCCATGTCGCAGGCCCCCTGGACGTTGTTCTGCCCGCGCACCGGGCCGACGCCGACATGTTCCCGGCCGAGGTTACCGGTCAGCAGAGCCAGGCTGGCCAGGCCTTTCACCACATCGACCGCCTGGCCGAACTGCGTGACGCCCATGCCCCACATGATCGTGGCCGACGGCGCGGCGGCAAACATTCTCACCGCCTGACGTATCTCTTGCGCCGGGACGCCGGTGATCGCTTCCACCGCTTCAGGCGAGTAGGCTTTCACCGCCTCACGGTAGGCGTCCAGCCCTTCAGTAAAGCGTTTGACGTAATCATGGTTATAGAGATCTTCTTCCAGCAGAACGTGGCCGAAGGCGTTGACCAGCGCCATATTGCTGCCGTTATTGAGCTGCAGGTGGCGATCGGCAATGCGGGCGGTTTCAATTCGTCGCGGATCGCAGACGATGATTTTCGCCCCGTTTTCGCGCGCTTTAATCACCCGGCGGGCGACGATAGGGTGGGAATCGGCGCAGTTGTAGCCAAAGACCAGCAGACATTTTGAGTGTTCAATATCGCTGATGGAGTTGCTCATCGCGCCGTTACCCAGCGCCTCCTGCAGACCCGCCACCGACGGACCGTGACACACGCGGGCGCAGCAGTCGACGTTGTTGGTGTTTAACACCGCCCGGGCGAATTTCTGCATCACATAGTTGGTTTCATTCCCGGTGCCGCGAGACGAACCGGTGGTCATAATCGCGCGCGGGCCGTACTGTTCTTTAATCTCCCGGAGTTTTTTTGCCGTGTAGCGAATCGCCTCGTCCCAGCTGACCGGGGTGAGTTTCCCCCCTTTCTGGTAGCGAATCATCGGCTGCTTCAGGCGCGGGGTGAGTAGCTGAGTATCATTAAGAAAATCCCATCCGTAATACCCTTTGAGGCACAGCTGATTCTGATTGGTTACCCCATCGGCGGCTTCCGCACGGATAATTTTATTGTTATCGACAACCAGCTTGAGTTTGCAACCCGCCCCGCAATAAGGGCAAACGCTTGTGATTTTTTTCATCAGTAACAGACCTGTTAACAGTGAATGAAGATCAATGGTCAGGCCGGGCCAGGCCCGCCATCGTCATGGAATCCTTTCGCCGCGATGCAAGCGGAAGGCAGGAGCGGTATGCAGAAGTTGTGCCAAAATTAATTTATTGATATATAAGGAGATTAAGTCGTGGTGTGGAGGTGTCGTCGTGATGTCGTCACTAATGACGATGACGTAACAGAACGCCCGGGGAGGGCGTTCTGTCAGGGGCTAGCCCATTTTGGGCTGAAACTGCGCCAGTTTCTGCGGCGGGAATCCGGCTTCCAGCGCCGCTTGGCAGATGGCCTGCCAGCTGCCGGCATCCAGTGGAATGCCCTGTGCCAGGCGCGCCTGACGATTGGCCTCTTCCCATTCGCCCGGCACCAGAATCGGCGCGTGCGCCTCGTGAGGCGACTGTTTACACCAGTCGATGAAGGCTTCCGTCTCGCGCTGCATGTCCGGCGCGTCGAAGGCTTGCGGGTCGAGAATAATGGTGGTCATGCAGTTGAAGATGGCGTCGACGCAGGTCTGCAGGCTCTGCTGGTGAGTGGTCTGGCCGCCGGAGACGGCGCCGCCGAGGATTTCGCACAGCGTGGCGAGGGCGTAGCCTTTATGCTGGGCAAAGGTCAGCAGGGCGCCCAGCGGCGAGGTCTGCATGACCGCCGGGTCGGTGGTCGGTTCGCCTCGGGCGTCAATCAACGAACCGGGCGGAACGGCTTCGCCTTTATGCCAGGCGACGCGCGTTTTGCCAAAGGCAATCGCGCTGGTGGCGTAGTCGAGCAGTAGCGGAGGCTGGCCTTCTCGCGGGAAGATAACGCACAGCGGATTGGTGCCAAAGCGGCTGTCTTTGCCGCGAAACGGGGCAACCATCGGGTCGCCTACGACGCTGACGAAGTGAATCGAAATAAAACCTGCCGCCGCGCACTGCTCGGCCCAGTAGCCGATGCGTCCGATGTGATGCGCGTTGCGCAGGGCGATAGCCGCCATACCGTGTTGCCGGGCTTTCTCAATTCCTTTCTGCATCGCTTCATGGGCAACTACCTGACCAAAGCCTGCGTTGCCGTCGAGTGTCACTACCGCGCCGGCGTCCTTCATCACGCTGGCATGGCGGTTAAGCTGCAGATGACCCTGAGCATGGGAACGCAGGTAGCTCGGGATCATCCCCACCCCGTGTGAGTCGTGGCCGGCGAGATTAGCGGCCACCAGATGGTCGGCGACAAGGGAGGCTTCGGTGGGAGAACTGCCAAGCTGAATGAAGAGAGTGTTGACGAACTGATGCAGATCCGTCGCCTGAAAACGATATCCGGTTTGCACTGATACGCTCCTGTGACTTATTTGATTGTGTTGTTGTTTTGTTAAGTTTGCCCTTCCATGCTGCGCTCCTGGGCGAAGAAGATCAATACTTTGCGCACCGGAGAGAATTGAGGGGCAGAGAACAGGCTTGAGGCCCGGCGTGCTGTTCGCGGCCCTGAGAATCATTATGATAAAACCAACTAATAAATGATAAAGAGAAGACTAAAATGAACGTCAGTACGCTGCTTTTAATTATCGTCGCGATTTCGCTGCTGGGATTATCGATCTATTGTTTATTGAGCTATATAAAAGAACGCAAAGCGATGCGCTTTAAATCTTTCCGTCATCGCTAAATACCCGCCGAGGGCCCGGGAATACGCTTTATTTATAATGGTTGTCGCGCCAGGCTTTCGGCGTGGCGTGGTATTTTTCACGAAAACTCTTGCTGAATGACGGGTGGCTGACAAAACCGCAGCGCCAGGATACCAGCTCAACCCGCAGTCGGGGATCGGATTCCAGCAGTTGCCGGGCAGCCTCCAGGCGTATCTCTTTAATCTCCGCCATCACCGAACTCCCCTGTTGCTGAAAAGCCCGGTCGAGGCTGGATCTTGAGCAGCGCAGCATTCGGCAAAGCAGGTCGGGAGAGAGATTATGTTGATGATAATTAAGCGCAATAAACGATTTCGCGCTGTTCACCAGATGCGCGAGTTTTCCTGACGAGCGCAGCCCTTTCTCCTGCGCCACATCGGCCAGAACCTGTAACGCGATATGATGTAAGCCATCGACGATTACCGCGGTTTCCTGGGTAGATAAACTTGCCGATTGCGCGTCCAGTAGCAGCATATGCGATTTTAAAAATAGCGCTAAAGGGTGATTATCCAGGGAGATGATTGGGCTGGTCAGTTGACCGCTAAATAGCGTTTTGATTTTCGCACTATGCGGAATGATATACAGCTGTTTGACATCATCACATTGATAATTGTAATAATCATTGCGCTGATGAACGATGAGTTGTCCCGGATTAACCTGGGCGACTGCGGATTTTTTCCTGCCGCCGATCAGCTGATGCCCCTGTACCAGCAGAGAAATATAGGTTGAAGACTCAGCCACCTGATGCGGGTCGAAGATTGTCTCGTTTTTAGAACCCATGGCACTACAATAATCGCCGGAAATAGCAGATATGGTTTTATGGTGGGCGACAATTTCTGCCGGACGGCGGTTATTTACGACCTCAATGCCATAGCAGCTGAGGTTCTGCGATATTCGCTGATAGCGCTCTTCCGGCGCAATATCCGCCGCGCTTAAAACATGTGGAACGTACAGCGTCGAAGGTCTGGACATGCTTGTCTCTTATCCCGGGTTGACGTTGGCAGGTAGTTCTTTTTTATCCTTCTGATTATAAGATTAATCTTCATTAAAGCCAGCGGGCGGACGGTTTTTTACATTGGCCTGGGGGGAAATTGTTCAGTATTGCGTGGGAAACTATCAATACGTAGCGCATCGCGGTGACAGCCTGGCCGCATCAATCAGCGGAAATCTATTTTCATTTGACTTTTTTGCGGCACTGAAAATATAAAATAAATTAATTTTAATTATTATTTTTTATTTAAAGTGGGTGTTTTGAGTTGTTATCTTGATATTTTAACAAAATAAATCAATCTCGGTTTGGTTATTTTCTGTCTGCCTGGCGCTCGCGCGACAGCAAAAAAAGAGAGTGGACAGCAGGATGAAAATCATCGCAATCTAAAAAGAGGCATTCATTTCGCAACGGGGAAAATACGCGGATGCGCAAGAGTAAAATAATTGTTTTATCTTTGATGGTTGTTTGTGTTTTATGTTTTGCAATTGTTGCTGTTTATTTTTTATTGCTCAAGGATGACGCTGCGGAGCCCGTCAATGAAGAGACGGAAGCTGCGGTCCTGGACGTCGCCGGATTCGCAAACAGCGGGCATCGCGACGAGCAAAAATTGAGAGCGCTGTTCCAGACACGCATCGTGACTCGCCAGCTGAATCTCGATCGCGGCGAGCTGGTCCCTGCCGGGCACACTGGCGCAGAACAACAGCGCTGTGCAGACCTGCCACCGACCCGCGACCCGGCGCAGATCCGGCGTCGCTGTGCGCTGGTGGATATTTACCTGGTCCGTGATACCGCCCAGCATATTCAGCAAATTATTCTGCCGGTCTACGGTAAGGGTGCCAAATCAATGATGTATGCGCTGGTTGCTCTCAGCACGGATGGCCGCACGGTAAATGACCTGATCTATTACCAGCAGAATGAGACGCCGCTGCTGGGGGCGAGGGTGGAAGACCCGCAGTGGCGCAGACAGTGGGCAGGGAAAAAAATCCGCGATGACCAGGGGCGGCCCGCGTTGCAGGTCGTTCAGGACAGTGTCGGCCAGCATGACGCCTATACCGTTGACGGCATCAGCGGTGCGACCCTGACCTCAACCGGCGTGGAGAAAAGCATCAATTTCTGGATGGGGGAGCAAGGGTACGGCAATTTTCTCCGCCATCTGCAGGATGATCCCGCGATATTAACCCAATAGCCTTCAGTCGTTTGCATCCCCGCCACGACGCCACTTCCGGCGTCGTTTTTTTATCTTGCGGGCGGGGGGCGTCAAAAACGGACGCGCCCGCAGCCGACACAAAACGTGTTGTTCTTTGCGGTTTTTTACACAAATTGTCACCATTTGACATTTTCATGATCTGGGTCATGTGCACGACAAGGAAAAATGACAATGATAACTATTATCATTACCGTTAATGGAACCCGTCATGTCAGCTCCTCGCTCTTTTCTGCTGCTCACGTTGCTCAGCGTCCTGTTCTGCGCGTGCGCGATGGCGCAAACCCGCTACGCGCCGCTGATCGAGGATATTGAGCACCGGCTGGATAAAACAACCGAGCTCTACCAGCAGCAAAAAAACAACGAGGCGCGTCGGGAAGTACAGGCCGCCTATTTCGAAGTGTTTGAAAACCTCGAAGGCCCTATCCGCATCAATTTTTCGGCGCGTAAAAGCTACGAAATGGAGAGCACTTTCGGTGACATCCGTCGCATGATTGCAGACGGTAAGCCGCTGCAAGAGGTTCAGGCCCGGGTGGACGGGCTCAAGAAAGCGCTGCGTGACGTTGAGCCTGTGCTGGATGGCGGCCATCGGCTGGTGGCGGAAGAGCAGCATACCGCGTTGACCCGGGGCGATATCGCCTTGCACTGGCAGAACAGCTTCCGCACCATCGACGATCTGCTGGCGCAGGCGGTGAGCGCCTATCAGGCGGGAAATTACCCCCTCGCCAGTCAGCAGGTGCAGCAGGCGCACTATCAGGGATTTAAAAACTCAGAGATGGAAATGTCGGTGCGGCAAAACCGCTCGGCAAAAAACGCGGCGGCCATTAATCAGCAGTTTACCGCCCTGATTGCGCTGACATCCCAGCCGGATCGTCTGAACGATGTGGCTTATCAGGTGACGACGCTGTTGCAGGAGCTCGAAGACATATTGCCGGGGCTGCCGACGACCCGCGATGACCAGCCGGTGAATGCCCCGACGGCAGACGAAGAGAGCGCCCCGCTCGCCGTAGGCGCGCCGGGCGCTGACTGGGCCAACGTTGCCACGGGGATTAACCAGAGTATCGATGCGGCGCTGGCGCGCTACCAGCGCGGCGAGGCGTCTGATGCCCTTCTGGATATTCAGGACACCTACTTCGATCGTTTTGAAGCCACCGGGATGGAGAACAAAATCGGCTCCCGCGATGCCGCGTTTAAAACCCGCCTTGAGGCCCACTTCACCCGTCTGGTCAGCCTGATGAAGGCCGGACAGCCGCAGGACAAACTGGTGGCTGAAGCCGCTGCGCTACGAGCGGATCTGCATCAGGCGGTGGCGATGCTGGGCGAGGGTGAAGAGACGCAGTGGAGCCTGCTGCTATACAGCCTGATGATTATTGTACGTGAAGGGCTGGAGGCGCTGCTGATTGTGGCGGCCATCGTGGCCTGGCTGGTGAAAAATGACCATCACGACAAGCTGCCGCTGATTCGTCAGTCGGTGGTCGTCGCGCTGGTTGCCAGCGTGGCGACGGCGGTCGTTTTCCAACTGGTGTTTACCCGCTCCGGCGCCAGTCGGGAGCTGCTGGAAGGGATTACCATGCTGATCGCCGTGGTGATGCTGTTCTTTATGAGCTACTGGCTGCTGTCGAAGGTTGAATCCCGCCGCTGGAAAGCCTGGCTGGAGGGTAAGCTGACGCATTCGCTCTCTCGCGGCTCGCTGGTCGGGCTATGGCTGACCAGCTTTCTTGCCGTCTATCGGGAAGGCGCCGAAACGGTCCTGTTTTACTACGCCCTGGTTGGCGACGCGCAGAGTGTTTCCGGGCATCTGGCCATCGGCGCCGGGTTTGTTATTGGCTGCGTGCTGCTGCTGGCCGCATGGCTCATCATGCGCTACTCGGTGGTGCGCCTGCCGCTCAAACCTTTCTTTATCTTCACCGGCGGCTTTATGTACCTGATGGCATTTGTTTTTGCCGGTAAAGGGGTCCTTGAACTGATAGAAGGCAAACTGTTTCAGCCTACGCTGGTTGGCGGCGTGCCTGAAATCAGCTGGCTGGGCATTTATCCCTATCTGGAAACCCTGACGCCACAGGTGATTTTACTGATTGCTGCCCTGGTTGCCCTGTGGATTACGCTCCGCCGCAATCACCTACCCACAGCACAGATAAAAAATAATATTTCAACATTATAAGACGCGAGGATTTGTCAAATGACCATCAAAAAGAGCCTGATTATCGGCGCCACCGTGGCCGCTATTTTTACCGCGCCCGCGGCGCTGGCCTTTAAAGAGTATCCGGCAGGTGAACCGGTCACCATGAATGAGATGGAGATCGCCGCCGTCTATCTTCAGCCGATTGATATGGAACCGCGCGGAATGGGTCTGCCGGCAGCGAAATCAGATATCCATCTGGAGGCCGATATTCATGCGGTTGAAGGGGGAAAGAATGGTTTTGGCGCCGGTGAATGGATTCCCTATTTGACCATTGCCTATACCCTGGTCAATAGCGATACCGGTGAAAAGCAGGAGGGGACTTTTATGCCGATGGTCGCAAGCGACGGTCCGCACTATGGCGCCAATATTAAAATGATGGGCGTCGGCAATTATAAAGTGACGTACCACATTGAACCGCCATCAAAAGCCGGGATGCACCGTCATACCGACAGCGAAACCGGGGTGGGCCGCTGGTGGAAACCGTTCGATGTCAGCTATGAATTCAAATACGTCGGCCTGAACTAAACGTTCGTCGCGCAGGATGGCCAGCATGCCGTCCTGCGGTGTATTACCGCATGCGGATTGCACCTTATCCGCCGAACCGGGTCGAAGTTATGAGTTATTTTTTCGTCACCACGCTGCAGGTTTTTTTCTGTATTACGCTGCTGTCCTCGGTTCTCTGGGGCCGCGGCGTGTCTCCTTCACTGCGCCCCCTCACGTGGACGCTGCTCACGGCGCTGGCCAGTGGGCTACTGGCCGGACTGTTTATTCGCGGGAGCCAGACGCTACAGCTGATGCTGGTGAGCGGAGAAATCCTCCTTTCCGTGCTGTTTTTACTGAGCTTCTGGTGGGCCTCGCCGCGTCTGCGCTACGTGTGGCAATGGATCCTCGTATTTGGCGCCGCCCGTCACTGGGCTCTGGACCCCAATCTTGGCGGATTAACCTCCACCCACGTGCTGAACACCGACCTGCTGCTGAACCTGACCGCGCTGGCGCTGGCCGTTGCGCTGCTGTGTCTGGCCGCGGTGCTGTGCGCTCTGCTGCTGCGCCGGATGAGCTGGCCGTACTGGCCGCTGGCGATTCTGCTGATGATCCTGCTTTGGCTACCGATGTTCGGCAATCTGCTGCTGCTGTTGATGAAGCTGCAAATCATCCCCTTACTGAAGCCGCTGCTGAGTTTTGTGGCCAAAGTGACCAACAATGCCGCCGGGTACAGCTGGCTTGCAGCCGCCGTGCTCCTGCTGCTGTGTCTGTGCTGGACCCCGACTATTCGTCGCTATGCCCGGGCGGTGAAGGCGGCGGCGGAGCCGGTTACCCGCCGACTGGCGTTGGCCGAGCGCCGCAGCGCTGTCCGTCTCTGGTTAACGACGATCTGCTGTGCGCTGGTGATTGCCGGTGGCCAGCTGTGGTGGGATCTGGTGGCCTCCCGGCCGCCGAGGCTATCGGAAGCTCAGCCGGTCAGCCTTGCCGCTGATGGTCTGGTCCATATTCCGCTTACACAGGTTCGTGACGGCAAACTGCACCGTTTCGTCTGGGTGGCAGACGACGGTAAGGCGGTGCGCTTCTTTGTCATCAACCGCTATCCCGACAAATTACGCTTTGGCGTGGTATTTGACGCCTGTCTGCTGTGCGGCGATCAGGGATATGTCATGGAAGGTAACCAGGTGATTTGTGTCGCCTGCGGGGTACACATATTTATTCCTTCGATTGGTAAACCCGGCGGCTGTAATCCGGTGCCGATCGATGGCTGGCATAACGACGAACGTGAGTTGACGATACCCGGTGCGGCCCTGGCCGTCGGAGGCAACTATTTCTCTACCGTGCTGACTATCAAGGTGACCGACCCGGTGGACGGGACGGCCCTGACCAACACGGCGGCTGAGTATAAATACAGCTATGCAGGCAGAACCTGGTTTTTTGCCTCTGAAGCAAACTACAACCGTTTCCGCAACGCGCCAGAGACGTTTGTTCCCGGCACGGCGCAGGAGGAGTAACCATGCTGTGGCGAATGATCTATCAGTCATGGGGGCGTAATCTGCGCCGCAAAGCGCTGGCGGTGTTAACCGTTTTCCTGGCCACGAGTCTGATCTCGGCGCTGCTGGCTATTTCTATCGACATCGGTGACAAAATGTCCCGCGAGCTGAAATCCTACGGTGCCAATATCTTAATTGAACCGGCCGGGCAGGCAGCGCTACCTGCGTTGTTCAGCGAGCAAAGCAACCCGCTGGCCAGCGATGATTTCCTTGATGAGTCCGAGCTGGCGAATATTAAAGATATCTTCTGGCGAAATAATATCGTCGGTTTTGCGCCAATGCTCAGCGGCGAGGCGACCGTTGACGGGCACGAAATCCGTCTGCTCGGCACCTTCTTCAGCCAGCCGGTCGCGATACCGGATGAAGAGGGTTATGAGACCGGGCAGCGCACGGTCAGCCCGTTCTGGCAGGTGACCGGCACCTGGCCGCAGGAACCTGTAGGCAAGACGCCGCAAACATTAGTCGGGCATGCGCTGGCGCGTAATTACGGCTGGCAACCCGGTGACCATCTCAGGCTACAGGTGGCGAACGAGACCGTGGATGTGGTGGTCAGCGGCGTTCTCTCCAGCGGTGGTGATGAAGACAACCAGCTGGTGATGCCGCTTAGCATCGTACAGCGGCTGCTGGGCCTGACGGGAAAAATACAGGCAATTCGCGTATCGGCCCTGACGGTACCAGAAAATGAGCTGTCGCGCCGGGCGCGTGAGAATCTCGAGGCTCTGAACGCCGAAGAGTATGACCTGTGGTATTGCACGGCGTATGTCTCTTCTATTGCTCACCAGCTGGAGGAGGCCATTTCCGGTGCAGAAGTGCGCCCGGTCTGGCAGGTTGCGGCCTCGGAGGGCGTAGTTATCGATAAAATTCAGCTGCTGATGGCGGTCGTCACCCTGGCGGCATTGGCCGCTGCGGCAATGGGGATTGCCTCGCTGATGACCAGTACCATTATGGAGCGAGCCCGGGAGATCGGCCTGATGAAAGCGCTTGGCGCCCGACAGTGGCAAATTTTGCTGCTGTTTTATCTTGAAGCAGCGCTGGGCGGGCTGGCAGGTGGGGGGCTGGGCTGTGTTGCTGGCTGGGGGCTGGCGAAGATGATTGGCCTGATGCTCTTTGCCACGCCGCTCGACTTTGCCTGGGTGGTGGTGCCCTGTGTGCTGGTGATCGCAGTGCTGATTGCGCTTATCGGCACCTGGTTCCCGGCGCGTCGAATCGCCCGACTTTATCCCGTGGAGGTGCTGTATGGCCGCTAAGCGCGACATGCTGTGGCTATTGGTCTGGCGGGCGCTGCGTCTGCGTCTGCAGCGCGTCGGCGTCGTGTTCACCGCGCTGGCGGTTGGTGCGACCATCGTGACGGCGCTTTCCGCCGTGTGGTTTGATATCAACAGCAAAATGAGCGAGGAGCTGCGGACCTTCGGCGCAAATTTTTATATCGGGCCTGGGCACGGTACCCGTATGCCGCAGCCGACACTGCAGGCGATTATTGACGATGCGCCGAAGGGACTGATTCATGGCGCCAGCCCCTGGCTATACGGCACGGCGCGTACCGAGCTGGAAAAAGTGGCGATCGTCGGCGTGTGGTTTGAGTCGCTGCAAAAGCTGGTGCCGTACTGGCAGGTCAGTGGCAACTGGATCGGCGTCAGCTTTGACGATCGCAATGCGATGGTGGGCGTTAAGCTGGCTCAGCGGCTGGCGCTAAACGTTGGCGATAGCGTCACGCTGGTGGACCATCAGCGGCGCAAAAAACTGCTGATCAAGGGGATCGTCGAAGCCGGTGACGCGACCGATAACATGCTGATTGTCAGCCTGAACGTGGCGCAGGCGTGGCTGCAAAAGCCCGCGATTATCAGCCACGGTCTGCTGAGCGTCAGTAACGATCTCGGCCAGGTGGAAAGCTATGCCGGGCAGCTGCAGCAGCGCTATCCCGCGCTGGAGATCCGCCCGGTCCGTAAGGTCTCGGCATCCGAAGGCCAGGTACTGGATAAAATCAAAGGGCTGATGGGGCTGGTCTCTCTGGTGATTCTGGCGCTGTCGTCCTTGTGCGTGAATACCACCCTGATGGCGATTGTGGGTGAACGCGCCCGTGAGTTTGCGCTGCAAAAAGCGCTGGGCGCCAGCAATGGCGATATTATCCGCCAGATGCTGCTCGAAACCAGCATTATCACTCTGGCAGCGGTGGTCTGCGGCTGGCTGCTCGGCTATCTGCTCGCCCAACTGCTGGGGCTGACCGTGTTTAATGCCACTATTTCGCTGCGCCTGCCGGTGCTGCCGATAACCCTGGCGCTGTCTTTGCTGGTCGCCTTGCTGGCGGCCATTGTTCCGGTACGCCGCGCGGTAAGCGTTGAACCGGCGAAAGTGTTGAAAGGAGAATAACGCCATGACCGTCACGCCTTTACGTCAGATGGCGATTGAAACCCGTCATTTATCTAAGCGCTTCGGCGATGTTAGCGCGCTGGATGACATTAATTTGCGCATTGCCCGCGGTGAGTTCGTCGCCATTATGGGGGCATCAGGCTCCGGGAAAACCACGCTGATGAATATCCTGACCTGTCTGGACACCGCCAGCGAGGGGCAGGTTATCCTCGACGGAACCGATGCGGCGGCGCTGGATGAAGAAGGGCGGCGGCGCGTTCGCGCGCAGAAGATAGGCCTGGTGTTTCAGCAGTTCCATCTGATTCCTTTTCTGACGGCGCTGGAAAACATCATGCTGGCGCAGCATTACCACAGCGTCGTCGATGAGGCGGCGGCCAGGGCCGTTCTGGCGCAGGTTGGCCTTGAACATCGCATGACCCATTTACCCAGCCAGCTCTCCGGCGGGGAGCAGCAGCGTGTCTGTATTGCCCGGGCGCTGGTCAATGAACCCCCGGTGATTTTTGCCGATGAGCCCACCGGTAACCTGGATGAAGAGAATGAACAGCGGGTGCTGGACCTGCTGACCGACCTGCATCGTCAGGGGCGCACTATCGTGATGGTGACCCACAACCCGGCGCTGGGAAAATTCGCTGACCGTATCGTCCGGCTCCAGCACGGCAAATATCTCGGCGAGGAGGTTAATACCGATGCGCATGCCTGAAGTCATGATAACGATACTGCTGCTTCTGCTGCTGGCAGGCTGTAAAGAAGAGAAGCTGGCCCGTGGCGAGACGGCACCTGCGCTGGCGGCTTTTGATATGCAAGGCAAACCTGCCGGCCTGGAACGCTGGGAGGGGAAGGCGGTGTATCTCAATTTCTGGTCGGCCAACTGCGGAGGTTGTCTCGCGGAAATGGATACGCTGCAGGCGCTCAGCCAACGCTGGCCGGATAAGCTGGTAGTGGTGGGGGTGAATACCGACCCGGAGCAGGTGGATATTGCTCCGCTGCTGGCGAAGCATGGCATCAGCTACCCGGTGCTGCGCGACCAGCTGCATATCACTCAGGATCGTTATCAGGTGATCGGGACGCCGACATCGATAGTGATTGACGCACGCGGGCGGGTGCGCGACCTGCATCAGGGGTGGCGAAAACCCGAAGAACTCCAGGCGGTTTTTACCCGCCTGGCCCAGCCTTAATAGCGATATCCCGGGCGTCGGCCCGGGAGAGGGGGCATCGCTCAGTCCAGCAGCGAAGGATCGGCATCTATCATCAGCTGCTTCATCTCGGCGAAGTGCTGGCGGGAAAAATCGGCAATGTTCTCCCAGTCCTGGGCGGTTTTCTCCGCCACCTCAGCCGACAACACCTTCAGCGGCTGGCCGGTTGACCACGCGGTGACCAGAATCTGACAGGCCCGCTCCAGCGTCCAGATATCGTCAAACGCCTCGCCGATGGTCGCGGCGGTAACCAGTACCCCGTGGTTGCCCATCAGCAGGCGGCGCTTATCCGCCAACAGCCCGGCCAGTCTCGCCCCTTCGGCGACGGTATCCGCCATTCCGCCGTACAGCGTATCCACCGCCACACGATTAAAATAGCGCGCGCTATTCTGATCGACCGGCAGGATCTGCGGGTTCGCCAGGCAGGCGACGCTGGTGGTGTAGATCGGGTGCAGATGCAGCACCGCCCGCGCCTGCGGCAGCCGCTGATGAATCTGGCCGTGGATCGCCCATGCGGTGGCGTCCACGTCCGGCCGCAGCGCGGTCGCTTCATCATCGGCATCGAGCAGCAGCAGGTCGCTGGCGCGGATCCGCGAAAAGTGTTTCCACTTCGGATTCAGCAGAAACTTTTTGCCGTCCGCCGACAGGGCCGCGCTAAAGTGGTTGGCGACGGCCTCATGCATGCCGAGATGCGCGATGATGCGAAAGGTCGCCGCCAGATCGATCCGCGTTTGTTCTTCGAAAGAGTAAGCCATCGCCTTACTCCGCTTTTGGCATCAGGGTTTTCAGGTCGTCTTCCGTCGGCGGCTGGAAGTGATATTTTTTCAGCAGCGCCGCGTATTCCGGCGTGGCGCTGAATTTCTTCAGCCCCTCCTCAAGGGCGCTTTTCACTTCGCTGTTGCCTTTTTTGACGCCAAAGCCGTTGAGCACCGGGTAAATTAAGGTATCGGAAGAGATAACGATCCGGTCGCCCAACTTCTCAACGACGCCACGCGCGACCGCCGCGTCGGTAATCTGCGCCTCCACCGCCCGCGACAGCAGCGCCTGGGTGGTTTGCGGGTCGGTGCTGTACTCGCTCAGCACAATGGGCGGCAGGCCTTTCTTCACGCAATAGTCCGCCGACAGTTTTTGCAGCTGCGCCAGCCAGGAGGTGGCTCCCATCGAGCCGATTTTATGGCCGCAGAACGCTTCCGGAGTTTTGGGCTGATAGCTGGCGCCTTTAAGCGCCAGGATCGATTCGCCGCTTTTCAGGTACGGCACCATGTCGATCACCTTCAGGCGTTCGGCGGTGATATACATCGAGGAGTTGGTAATGTCGAACCGCCCGCCCTGCAGACCGGGGATCAGATTAGGAAAGCGGGTATCGGTATTCACCGCCTCACGGCCAATGGTTTTAGCCAGACCGGCGAGAAACTCAATATCAAAACCGGCCGGTTGATTGTTTTGCATATATTCATAAGGATAAAAGGTCATATCCGAACCGGCGGTAATTTTCCCCGGCTGCAGGAACGCCGCAAAAGTGCTGAACGAGGTCAGGGCGCCAGCGGTGCAAAGAAGCAGAACATTAAAGCGTTTCATAAAAACCTCCAGGGATGACATTACATGCTGGCAAGATCGTGGCCGGCTTGCTGAACGAAGAATGAGGCGCCGCGCGGCTTCTGCGGCAAACGTAGCTGGTTGGCGGCGCTGCGTACCAGGCCGCTCTCCACGCCGGCCACCAGCTGGCCCGCGTGCAGGCTTGGCAAGGGGTTTTCGCCAAAGGGCAGGGCGTCCTCGGCGGCGTAAACGCTGATAAACAGCGTCCGCGGCTGTTCGGTTTCATTGGGGCTCGAGGCGTGGAGCAGGCGGGTATGCATAAAGCACACCGAGCCTGACGGGCCAAAGCAGGCTTCGGGCTGCTGGCACTGCTCGGATACCACCTCGTCGTCAACCGAGCCGGTAAAACGCCCGTCCTGCCAGTGGGACCACAGCGGCCCCTTGTGGCTCCCCGGCACCACGTTCAGCGGGCCGTTTTCCGGCGTGACGTCGCTGACCATCAGCAGGGCAGTGATGATGTCGTCATTGCTGTGCGGCGTGAACAGAAAATCCTGATGCCATTTCACCTGCGTCGCGGTAAACGGCAGCTTGGAGTTGATTTTGCTGTGATGAAAACGGGTGCCGCTGCCGCCGATCAGCTGGGCGGCGATGGTCGCCATGCGCGATTGCAGGGCGGCATGTTCGAAGGCGACGGAAATCTCCGTCGGCGAACTGACCCGGCGCAGAGAAGGGTGATCGGCGCGGTGATCCCCTTCAAGGTCGAAACGCGGGCGACCGTCCAGCGTCTCGCCCCACACCTCGGTATGGCGGCGGCTCTCTTCGACCCAACCGTCAAAATCCTGCTGCAAGGCGGCGATTTCGTCAGGGGACAGCACCCCTTCGACCACCAGAAAACCCTGCTGATGAAACTGTTCGATTTGCCACTGCGCGATCATAATTTTTCCTTTCACAAGCGGAGAGTTAAGCCAGGGAGACATCTTTCAGGAAGGCGTCAACGCGCGGATGGTTGCCGTCGCGCATCGCCTGCGGCGTGTCGTCGCATACCACGCGCCCTTTTTCCATAAAGACAATCCGGTCAGAGACTTTGAAGGCAAAATTCATTTCGTGGGTCACGATGACCATGGTGATGCCTTCATGGGCCAGCGATTCGATAACCTGGAGCACTTCATTGACCTTTTCCGGGTCAAGCGCCGAGGTGGGTTCATCGAACAGCATGATTTGCGGTCGCATCATCAGGGCCCGGGCAATGGCGACGCGCTGTTGCTGGCCGCCAGAAAGCTGGTGCGGATATTTCCACGCGTGCTCCAGCATGCCGACCTTATGCAGTAATTCGCAGGCCTGCTGCTTCAGCTCGGCTTCCGGGGCCAGCCGATGGTAGCGCGGCGCCAGCAGCAGATTGCCGAGAACCGTCAGATGGGGGAACAGGTTAAAACTCTGGAAGACCATGCCGATGTTGAGGCGGTACTGCGCGTTTTCCATAAAACGCGGTTTCTGCACCCCCTGGCGATCGAGGTGAATAAACGGCTGGCCGTTGATGCGAATTTCACCGTTGTCGATCTGCTCAAGTCCGTTGAGCAGGCGGATCAGCGTGGTTTTCCCGGAGCCGGAGGGGCCAATCACCGAGACCACCTCTCCCGGCTGAATTTGCAGGCTGACGGCCCCGAGCACTTCCACGTTGTTATAGGCTTTGTGCAGTTTTGACGCCTGCAGCGCCGGCTGCGAGTTATCGACCGCGCTGCGCACGGTTGCCGGGCGTGTTTGCGTTGCCAGCCGCTGCATCTCGCTGTCGATGGGGCGCGTGACTTTCCGCCGGGTGACGTCGAGATAGCTCTCCAGGCGTTTGAGCAGGAAGTCGAAAACGGTCACAATCAACACATAGTAGAACGCCACCGCCGCCATGGTTTCCATCACCAGGAAGTTTTGTGAATAAAGACGCTGGCCGACCATTAAAATCTCGGTCAGGGAGATAACCGACACCAGCGAGCTGAGCTTCACGACGGCAATATATTCGTTGGCCAGCGCGGGGAGGGCGACGCGCAGCGCCTGGGGAATAATCACCCGCCATTGGGTACCGGCATAGCGCAGTCCCAGCGCCCGGGCGGCTTCGCTCTGGCCTTTAGGTATCGACAGCAGGCCACCCCGGTGGATTTCGGCGACATAGGCGGCTTCACTTAGCACCATCGCCAGCAGACCGGCCCAGAACGGGTCGTTGAGCACTGGCGCTGACGACGGCACCGCCTGGGGCAGGTTATAGACGAATATCAGCAGTACCAGCAGCGGCAGGCTGCGAAACAGCCAGATATAGAGCCGCGCCGGAAGATTAAACAGTTTGCGCGGCGACTGCTTGGCCAGGGCGAGAACAAATCCCAGCACAATACTGCAACCCCAGGTCAGCAGACTTAATTTAATGACGGTCCAGGTGGCCTGCCAAAAATCTGCATCGCTGAGCAGACTTAACATGTAGTTCCAGTTAAACGTCATGGGCTATTTCACTCGCCATAATTAACGGACATGAATGCGATACCGATGATCAAAAATGGGGCATCGCCAGGGTTTATCTTGCAATAACACTATGCTGGCAGTTTTCGCTGCGAGGCAATTAGTAAATTTTTGGTCTTTAAGTTTAAAAAAACTATACAGGTGGATTAATTTCAATAAATTTAAAGCAATGAGTGCGAAACAAGAACTAAACATTAAAAAAACAATTACACGGAGGGGATAACGGAACCGGCCTTTAAATCGCGAGTTGTACCATATTGGGGCGCATGAAGAATTAATTTGGTGCAGCGTGATTCAGGTTGGTGCAATTAAACGGATGCAGCGGTGTCGCCATGATTTTCACTGCGCCGCGACGCTAAATAAATCATTTGCTCAGCGAGGAAATAAACGAATCTATAGCGAAATGGCACGATGCTTGCAAATTGCATATCAGGAAACTATCCCGTTTCCGCTTGTGACAATATTTCGTAAAGGGTAAGGCTATGACGCGATTCACGCTCAAACAACTTAAATACTTCGTCACCGTTGTAGAGACCGAGAGTATTGCTGAAGCCTCCCGGCAGCTCCATATTGCCCAGCCGTCGATCTCGATTGCCATTAAAAACCTTGAAAGCACTTTTGAGCAGCAGCTGTTTATTCGCCATCACGCCCAGGGCGTCTCGCTGACCTCCTGCGGAAGGCGCTTTTATGAGAAAGCAAAAGAGCTGCTGCGGCTCTCCTATGAGTTTGAACAAAACTCCCGCGCCGATAAAGAGCTGGTTTCCGGGACGATTTCCGTCGGCTGCTTTGAGTCCGTCGCGCCGCTGTACATGCCAAAGCTGGTCGCCGGGTTTAAAAAAATGTACCCCGACATCACCCTCCAGCTGTATGACGGCGAACAGCATGAGTTAATGCACGGTCTGCATCGCGGGCGCTTCGACCTGGCGCTGGTCTACGATCTGGAATTAGGCCATTCGGTTAATAAAGAGATGCTGAATGCGCCGCATAAACCCTATGCGCTGCTGCCGGCCAGCCATCCATTAGCGCAGAAAAATAGCGTTACCTTGCAGGAGCTCAGCCATGAACCGATGATTTTGCTCGATGCGGTGCCCAGCAAGAATTATTTCATCACCATATTTAAAGAGAAGGGCTATCACCCTGAAGTCGCCTACAGTTCACCCTCCATCGAAATGGTGCGCTGTATGGTGGGACAGGGGCTAGGATTTTCGGTATTAGTCACCCGGCCGTTGTGCGATATGACCTATGACGGCGAGAGACTGGTGCAATTAGATATTGAAGATGATATGCCCGCGTCGACATTAATTATGGCGCATCTTGCCAATAATGAACCGACCCGACCGACGCAACTGTTTATGGACTATTGCCGCAGTATTGAATTAACCCCCGCACATTTTTGAATAAATAAGCCTGCGATCACCGCAGGCTTATTTATTTTTTCACTGCCATTAAGGCTCGTAATTTTCTATTCAGCGACTCGTTTTATAATAATTTACCTGTGATGGCAGATTAAATAACCTGTAGGGGTTCCATTCGCGGTGGCTAAATAGCTGGCCCTGCCAGGGTCACCTCCTGCCACCTCATCTCTCCACACAGGAAGGTTAGCTATGCAAAATCAGCGTGACCCACATATTGATTCGCAGACCATCGACAGCTATCAGCAGGATGGCGTCGTGTTGCTGAAGGGGGTGTTCAGGCCGTGGATTGAAAGCCTGGCCGCCGGCGTCGCGGAGCTGATGGCCAACCCCAGCGAGTATGGCCACGCCCGCACGGTGGTGCCGAAAGATGGCTCCGCCCCGTTTTTTCAGGATTATTGTAACTGGTCGCGAATCCCTGACTTTGAACGCTTTGTCCTGCATTCGCCGGCGGCGGAAATCGCCGCTGCGCTGATGCAATCGAAGACGGCAACGTTTTTCCATGAACATACGCTGGTGAAGCCGCCCGGCGGCAGCACGGTGACGCCCTGGCATCACGATCAGCCCTATTATTGCGTCGACGGGCAGCAAAACGTCAGCTTCTGGATCCCGCTGGACCCGGTGGCGGAAGCGATCTCGCTGCGCTGCATCCGCGGCTCCCACCGCTGGGGCGACGAGTACAGCCCAACCCGTTTTAACGGCTCAAAGCTCTACGCGCACAGCCGTTTTAAAGAGCTGCCGGATATTGATGCGCATCAGGATGATTACGATATTGTCAGCTGGGCGCTGGAGCCGGGAGATGCGGTCGCCTTTCATTACCGGACGCTGCACGGCGCGAGGGGCAATGCGACCGCGCGCGCGCGACGGGTCTTTTCCGCTCGCTGGGTCGGGGATGACGCCACCTTCGCCGATCGCGGCGGCGTCACCTCGCCGCCGTTCCCGGAGCTGACGCTGAAAGATGGCGAGGCGCTGGTCTCTCCGCTGTTTCCCCGGGTCTGGCCGCGAGAGTGATGTTGAATCATCACCGGGCCGTCTCCTCCCGGCCTGAATTTTCCCGACCCCCTTTTTCTGCTGTTAGCCATACCGCCCGTATTATTTCCCGCAACGCCATTTAGTGGCGGAAAATTGCCCTTCTGCAGGTCAATTCTGGCCTGCAGCCATTCCTTGCAGGGAAGGCACTGCCCCCGTTTTATCAACATCTCAGCTGATTCTTAAGGTTGTCTTAATATTTGTTTCCGGGCGTGGGGAAATATTCTTCGCCTTATTCCTCAATTTTTGACCGCCGTTGGCGCCCGTTTATTTAAATTACGCCAGCGTCACAAAAGCCGGAAAAAAACACCCCCCGTCATTGCAAGGTCCTGACGTCTCGCTATATGTTAAATTTGTGTTTAATAAATGATAATTAAGGGTTGGTTTTATGTATAGGAAAATTGGTGGTTTAGTGGTTTCACTGACGACAGTCTTCTCCTGTTCCGTTCTGGCAGAATTACCCCAGGGTTACCCGGCTGATTATCAAAAAGTGGTTGATGCCGGGGTGAAAGAGGGCAAGGTCGTCATCTATTCGACGACGGATACCAAAGCCGCAGGCCCGTTAATTAAAGGGTTCGAGGTGCAGTACCCTGGGATCAAAGTTGAATATAACGATATGAACAGTACCGAACTCTATAACCGCTATATCAGCGAGCAGGCGGCGGGCGGCGGGAGCGGCGATGTCGTCTGGAGTTCATCGATGGATACGGCGCTAAAACTGGCGACGGATTATGCCGAAAAGTACGCCTCTCCTGAACTGAGCAAGCTGCCGAAATGGGCGGTGTGGCAGCAAAAAGCCTATGGAACCACCTATGAACCGGTGGTCTTTATCTATAACAAACGCTTGATTCCGCAGGGGGATGTCCCGGATTCACACACCGCGCTGGCAAAACTGGTTACCGCGCAGGCGGATAAATTCAAAGGCAAAGTGACCACCTACGATATTGAGAAATCGGGACTGGGCTTCATGCTGGCGGTACAGGACAGCAAAGCCGACGCTAACTATTTCGCCGATCTGGCCGGGATGGCGAAAGGCGGCCTGACCGTGCAGTCCTCAACCGGCACCATGATGGAGAGGGTCTCCTCGGGTGAAAACCTGCTGGGCTATAACATTCTCGGCTCCTACGCCGAGGCGCGGGCGAAAACCGATCCGTCATTGGGGATTTCATATCCAAAAGATTATGTGCTGGTATTGTCGCGGGTCTCGTTTATTACCCAGGAATCCGCACACCCGAATGCCGCCAGACTGTGGTTCGATTATGTCCTGTCGGAAAAAGGGCAGAGTATTCTGGCTAATCAGGCGGATATTCCCTCTATTCGTAACGATATCGAAGGCAAAAATGATATCGACGGAATGACTAAAATGTTGGGTAACGCGCTGAAGCCGATTCCGGTTGATGAAACGTTACTGGAATATCTGGAACCGAAAAAACGTCTGGAATTTATCAAACAATGGCGTACCGCCGCCGCAAAATAATACCTGCCAGGAGGCGCATCATCGGATGCGCCACCTTTTCGCGCCGGGTATTCCCGGTTTTCAACACCCGTCTGGTTTGTACTCCGCGCCTGACCAAAGGGATAAGCTATGAATGTAATACGCAGAAAGTGGCAGGGGCTACCGCGCGGCATCGTGGTAGTGATAACGGCATTAGTGATTTATATCCCGCTGTTATTTATCGTGGTGCAGAGCTTTCTTTCCGCCCCGTTTTTTGCCCGCAGCAAAGAATTCAGCCTCGGGGCCTTTGAGTTTATTTTTACCGACCCTGACTTTTATCTCGCGCTGAAGTCCGGTTTTATTCTGGCGGTGGGGCTGGTGCTGATTGCGATACCGCTGGGCGGGATCCTCGCGTTCTTAATGGTGCGTACTGATTTGCCCGGGCGTCGGTTTATTGAACCGCTGATTCTGGTGCCGATTTTTGTTTCTCCGATGGTACTGGCTTTTGGCTATGTGGTGGCGGCCGGACCGGTCGGGTTTTTCTCGCAATGGGCAGAGCAACTGCTGGGGTTTGTGCCGTGGAATATCTACTCCATGTTCAGCATTGTGGTGATTGCCGGGTTGACCCACGTCCCGCACGCCTATCTCTATATCTCCTCCGCGCTGCGTAGCGTCGGTTCGGATGTCGAAGAGGCGGCGCGGACCGTGGGGGCATCTCCGCTTCAGGTGATGACCTCGGTCAGCCTGCCGATGGTCCGTCCGTCCATTCTCTATGCCTGCGTGCTGCTGTTTTTCCTCGGCCTCGAAGTGTTTGGTCTGATGCTGGTGCTGGGAGACCCGGAAGGCAACATGGTGCTGGCCACCTACCTGTATAAACTCACCAATAAACTCGGTACGCCCTCCTATCATCTGATGGCGGCGGTGGCGGTCGTGCTTATCTGTATCACTATTCCACTGGTCATGTTGCAGCGTCGTCTGATGCGCACGGCCAATCGGTTTGTGACCATGAAAGGCAAAGCGTCGCAGGCGCGAGCGCTACCGCTCGGCAAGTGGCGCTGGGTTGCCGGTGGGGTGGTGGTTTTCTGGCTGACCGTGACTATCGGCGTGCCGCTGATTGGCGTGGCCATGCGGGCGTTTATCTCCAACTGGGGAGTGGGGGTTTCTCTCTGGGATGAACTCTCGCTGGCGACCTTCCGTAATATCTGGCAGCAGCCGAACCTGCTGCGGGCCATCGTCAACTCCATGGCCATCGGTATTTTCGGCGGCGCGCTGGCGGTGATCTGCTATCTGTTTGTCGGGATTGCGATGCATCGCAAAGCGGACAATGTCACGCGTTTTCTCGACTACAGCGTGCTGGTTCCGCGTGCGGTGCCGGGCCTGCTGGCCGGACTGGCGTTCCTGTGGGTGTTTTTGTTCCTGCCGATGTGGCTGGATCAGTCGCTGAAAAATGGCTGGCTCTCCGCGCTGCCGGTGGCCGACTGGCTGCGCGAACATTTGATTGTGCAGCTGCGGGCGTTGCGCAATACCATTTTCAGCGTCTGGCTGGCCTATACCGTCGTGTGGATGGCCTATGGGCTGCGGTTAATCTCCTCAACCCTGCTCCAGGTGGCGCCGGAGCTGGAAGAAGCCGCCCGGAGCAACGGTGCCTCGCGGGGCCAGGTCACGCGCCACGTTACGGTGCCGCTGTCGCGCTACGGCCTGATTGGCTCCTGGCTGCTGATGTTTCTGATCTTTGAGCGTGAGTATTCCACCGGCGTCTATCTGCTCTCGCCGGGAACGGAGACCATTGGTTCGATGCTGGTCTCGCTGTGGGCTGCGGGAGCTATCGATATTGTCGCCGCGCTCTCGTTTATCAATATCCTGCTGGTGGTGGTCGGGTTGGGTATCGCCCTGCGCTTTGGAGTGAAATTACATGATTGAATTATCAGTAGAAAATTTGCATCTGACCTATGGCGACAATCCGGTGCTGAAAGGGGTGTCGATGACGCTGAAGCGGGGAGAAGTGGTGTCGCTGTTGGGGCCGTCGGGCAGCGGGAAAACCACCTTGCTGCGCGCGGTTGCCGGGCTGGAGAAGCCTACCGGCGGGCGGATCGCTATCGGCAAGCAGACGGTCTATGACGGCAATCCGCGCAGCGAAATTCCGGCCGAGGCGCGTAATCTTGGTCTGGTGTTTCAGTCCTATGCTCTGTGGCCGCACAAAACGGTTTTCGAGAACGTCGCCTACCCGCTCAGGCTGCGTAAAGTCGCCTCTGGCGAAATGAAACAGCGGGTGCAGGCGGTGCTCGATCAGCTGGGGCTGGGGCACCTCGGCAACCGCCATCCGCATCAGCTATCGGGAGGGCAGCAGCAGCGGGTGGCGATTGGGCGGGCGCTGGTCTACAACCCGCCGGTTATCCTGCTTGATGAACCGCTGTCGAACCTTGACGCCAAATTACGCGAAGAGGCGCGGGTGTTTCTGCGCGAGCTGATTATCAAACTGGGGCTGTCGGCGCTGATGGTCACGCACGATCAGAACGAAGCGATGGCGATTTCCGATCGTATCCTGCTGCTCAACAATGGCGTGATTGAACAGCAGGGGACGCCGCAGGAGATGTACGGCAATCCGGCGACGCTGTTTGCCGCCGAGTTCATGGGCAGCAATAACCGCCTGCACGGTAAGATTACCGATGTGGTGGACGGACGGGCGCGGATTGAAGGGGCAAGCTGGGCGCTCTGGGGGATGGCGGACGGACGGGTCAACGTCGGGCAGGATGCGACGGCGGTGATCCGCGTAGAGCGCCTGTGCCTTGGGGCGACGCCCCAGGATAATATGCTGGAGCTACCGCTGTTAACCAGTATGTATCTCGGCGACCGCTGGGAGTACCTGTTCCGTACCCGGGGAGATGATTTCGCCATTCGCGCCTATGGTTCATCGCTGCGCAATACGGAGCATTGTCACCTGACCTTCCCGGTCAACGATCTGTGGATTTTCCCGCGAGCGTAAGCCTGAACGTCTGTGGCGGACGGCGATAGCGATAGCGCCGTCCGCGCAATAAATAGCGTGATACTGGCGCCATGAAAATATTCCGTTAAGAAACCATTTCCCTGCGGTAATTCTATATTCGGCCGCTTTTCACCGTCGCGGCGAATAATTCATCGCCGCCGTCATTCCTGCTTGTCCCTCAGCGAATAAGCGTGGCGCGAAATATGGTTAATATCCGTTATTAATAAATTTAACCGCTCAAATTGTCTACTTTTTACGGAATCTTACGTTTGCACGCTGCAAGACAGCCATGTACCATAAACAAAAAAGCAACATTTGTGACACATGTCACTCTTTTTGAGGCGGTGGTCAGATCCGTGCCGGAACTGATTCCACCCCCAATTTCTGCACTCTGGATATTGAATACGCGTTCTGATTAGTAAATGAAAAGGGATATTTTCCTTTTTTTCATGACGGCGTATGAGAATCGACTAATATCCAAACGATAACTCTATAAACATCATCGCCAGTGGCGATTAATTTTTTGTACGACTTAATGGCGTCGTGCCAGCAGGTCCGCTAAAGCGGCATCTTTCTGGAATCGGTTCCAAAGCGGCGTTTGCTGGGCTTGTAATAACAAAATCAGTAACTTAATTGACAGGAATGTGAAAATGTCGAGCGAAAAAACCAATAATTCGAGGCGTGATTTTTTAGTAAAATCAATGGCTTTGATACCAACGGTCGTGATCGGTAGCGGCAGCGTCGGCGCGGTTGCCGCCGCCGCTACCGCGCAGGCGGCGGAGAGTGCCCCTGCCGCCGGATCCGCTTCCGCGACCACCGGCGAGTGGAAACCGCAGTTTTTTAACGAGCGCGAGTGGGCATTTATCAACGCCGCGGTAGCGCGCCTCATTCCGGCCGATGAGCTGGGGCCGGGCGCACGCGAAGCCGGCGTACCGGAGTTTATCGACCGTCAGATGAATACTCCGTATGCCACCGGTTCCATCTGGTATATGCAGGGGCCGTTTAACCCCGATGTGCCAAAAGAGATGGGTTATCAGCTGCCGCTGGTCCCCAAACAGATTTACAACCTCGGGATTGCCGACGCCGATGAATGGTGCCAGGGCCAGTATCACCAGCCGTTCGCCGGTTTGACCCCGGAACAACAGGATGCCGCCTTAAGCCAGTTTGAAGCCGGTAGCGCCGCCTTTAAACAGCTGCCGTCTTCGCTGTTCTTCTCGTATCTGCTGCAAAACACCCGCGAAGGTTTCTTCAGCGATCCGATTCATGGCGGTAACAAAGGCATGGTTGGCTGGACGCTGATTAATTTTCCCGGCGCACGCGCCGACTTTATGGACTGGGTTGAACGGGGTGAACGCTATCCCCTCCCGCCGGTATCAATTAATGGGGAGAGGGCATAACGATGGCCACCGTACTGAAAAAAACCGACGTCGCGATTGTGGGCTTTGGCTGGGTTGGCGCCATTATGGCCAAAGAGCTGACCGAAGCCGGATTAAATGTTGTCGCGCTGGAGCGCGGCCCGATGCGCGATACCTGGCCTGACGGTGCTTATCCGCAGGTGGTTGACGAGCTGACTTACAATATTCGCCGTAAGTTGTTCCAGGATCTGTCGAAAAGCACCGTCACTATTCGTCACAACACCAGCCAGCAGGCGGTACCGTATCGTCAGCTGGCGGCCTTTTTGCCGGGGACCGGCGTCGGTGGCGCCGGTCTGCACTGGTCCGGGGTCCATTTCCGCGTGGATCCGATAGAACTGCGCATGCGCAGCCACTATGAAGAGCGCTACGGCAAAGGTTTTATCCCGCAGGATATGATTATTCAGGATTTCGGCGTCACCTACGACGAGCTGGAGCCCTTCTTCGATAAGGCCGAAAAGGTCTTTGGCACCTCCGGTACCGCCTGGTCGGTGAAGGGGCAGGTCGTCGGCAAAGGGCGCGGCGGCAACGCCTTTGCGCCGGATCGTTCGGACGACTTCCCGCTGCCGGCACAGAAAAACACCTGGTCTGCGCAGCTGTTTGAGAAAGCGGCGCGGGAAGTGGGTTACCACCCCTACAATCTGCCGTCGGCGAATACCTCGGACTCCTACACCAACCCTTACGGCGCGCAGATGGGACCGTGCAACTTCTGCGGCTACTGCAGCGGCTACGCCTGCTACATGTATTCCAAAGCCTCGCCGAACGTCAACATCCTGCCCGCGCTGCGCCAGGAAAAGCGCTTTGAGCTGCGCACCAACGCTAATGTTCTGAAGGTCAATCTGACCGCCGATAAGCAGCGCGCCACCGGCGTGACCTACGTCGACGGCCAGGGGCGCGAAATGGAGCAGCCGGCAGATTTGGTGATTGTCGGCGCCTTCCAGTTCCACAATGTTCACCTGATGCTGCTCTCCGGCATCGGTAAACCCTACGATCCGCAAACCGGTGAAGGGGTGGTGGGTCGCAACTTCGCTTACCAGAATATGACCACCATCAAGGCTATTTTTGATAAGGATACCTTTACCAACCCGTTTATCGGCGCCGGTGGTAACGGTGTCGGGGTGGATGACTTTAACGCCGATAACTTCGACCATGCCGAGGCCGGCTTTGTCGGCGGCTCGCCGTTCTGGGTCAACCAGGCCGGGACCAAGCCTGTCTCCGGGCTACCGGTTCCTCCGGGGACGCCGGCATGGGGCAGCAAGTGGAAATCGGCGGTTGCCGATACCTACACCCATCATCTGTCGATGGACGCCCACGGCGCGCACCAGTCCTATCGCCAGAACTATCTCGATCTCGACCCGAACTACAAAAACGTCTTCGGCCAGCCGCTGCTGCGCATGACCTTTGACTGGCAGGAAAACGACATCAAGATGGCGCAGTTCATGTTCGATAAGATGGCGCCGATCGCCAAAGCGATGAAGCCGAAATATCTGCTCGGCAGCCCGAAAAATGCCAACAGCCACTTTGACACCACCAGCTACCAGACCACCCATATGAACGGCGGCGCGGTGATGGGCGAAGACCCGAAAACCAGCGCGGTGAACCGCTACCTGCAAAGCTGGGACGTACACAACGTCTTTGTTATCGGCGCCTCTGCCTTCCCGCAGGGCCTGGGCTATAACCCGACCGGGACGGTGGCCGCGCTGGCCTACTGGTCAGCAAAAGCGATCCGTGAACGGTACCTGAAAAAACCGGGTCCACTGGTGCAGGCATAAAGGAAGGCAAATGATGAAAATGCAATGGTTATCGGCACTGGTGCTCGGTGCGTTAAGCTGTGCGGCGTTTGCCGAAGAGGCTCCCGCGGACAGCAATTTGATTCAGCAGGGCGAGTATCTGGCGCGGGCCGGGGACTGCGTGGCCTGTCACACCAACGGTAAAGAGGGGAAACCTTTTGCCGGCGGCCTGGCGATGGAGACGCCAATTGGCACGATTTACTCCACTAACATTACCCCGGACAGCGTCCACGGCATCGGCGGCTACACCTTCGAGGAGTTCGACGATGCGGTACGTAAAGGGGTTCGCAAGGATGGCTCAACCCTCTATCCGGCGATGCCGTACCCCTCATTCGCTCGGGTGAGCGAGGCGGATATGCGCGCGATGTACGCCTACTTTATGCATGGGGTGGCGCCGGTGGCCGAGGCGAATCGCGATAGCGATATCCCGTGGCCGCTGTCAATGCGCTGGCCGCTGGCGTTCTGGCGCGGGATCTTCGCTCCGACGCCGGCTGATTTTGTCGCTAATCCACAGGTCGACCCGGTGCTGGAACGCGGGCGCTATCTGGTCGAGGGGCTCGGTCACTGTGGGGCCTGCCACACGCCGCGCAGCCTGACGATGCAGGAAAAAGCGCTTAGCGAAAGCGAGGGTGACGACTATCTGGCGGGCAGCAATGCGCCGATTGACGGCTGGGTCGCTTCCAGCCTGCGCGGCGAAAATCGCGACGGCCTGGGCACATGGAGCGAAGCCGAACTGGCGGAGTTCCTGAAAACCGGGCGTAACGATAAGTCCGTGGTCTTCGGGGGAATGAGCGATGTTGTGGAACACAGCCTGCAGTATCTCTCTGATGACGATATCACCGCCATTGCCCGCTATCTGAAGTCGCTGCCGCCGCGTGGCGGAAAACAGACCCCCGCGCCGGTAGAAGACAGCGTGGCGAAGGATCTGTGGAAGGGCGATGACAGTAAGCCCGGCGCGGCGCTGTACGTCGATAACTGCGCGGCCTGCCACCGTACCGATGGCGTGGGTTACCAGCGCGCCTTCCCGTCGCTGAAGGGCAACCCGGTTGTACAGACCGAAGATGCGACGTCGCTCATCCACATTATCCTCACCGGCAGCACCACGCCGGCGGTGAAAAATGCGGTCTCTAATCTGACCATGCCCTCGTTCGGCTGGCGTCTCGATGACCAGCAGGTGGCGGATGTGGTCAACTTTATCCGCACCAGCTGGGGGAACAACGCGCCGCCGGTAAGCGCCAGCGATGTGGCGAAAGTGCGGAAGGACAAGTCGATCGTGCGCGATGAGAAGGCGACAGGTAACGTCGACATCTCGAAACTGCCGGTTTCCGGCCAGTAACCGTCGTGGATGCGCCGCCCGGGTGGCGCATCCCGAACGGATTGTCGACGCTAACGGCGGTCTGAACCAAGGAGAGTACATTCATGCTGCATGCGCAAGGACTGAGCGGCATCTTCGATGACCGGGTGCTGTTCCAGGCGCTGACCTTGACGGTCGGGGCAGGTGAACTCCTGCAGGTGGCCGGCGATAACGGCGCCGGGAAAACCTCGCTGCTGCGGATGCTGTGCGGCCTGGCGCGTCCGGAAAGCGGTACGGTGAGCTGGCAGGGCGAACCGCTGGCGAGCGTGCGCGAAGCGTTTCATCGCCAGCTGCTGTGGCTCGGGCATAAGCCCGGCGTCAAAACGGCGCTGACCGCGGACGAAAATTTGCATTTCTTCTTCCCGCACTCCCGGCAGCAGACGCGAGAAGCGGCGCTGGCCGAAATGGGGCTGGCGGGTTATGAAGATGTCCCGCTGAGCCAGCTGTCGGCCGGACAGCAGCGGCGGGTGGCGTTGACCCGCCTGTGGTTGACGTCGGCGACGCTGTGGATCCTCGACGAGCCGTTTACCGCGCTCGACGCGTCGGCGATTGAGACCTTAAGTCGTCGACTGGAGCAGCATGTGTTGGCGGGCGGCAGCGCGATTCTCACCACCCATCAGCCCCTGCGTCCGCTGGCCTGCGCGCTGCGTACGTTAAGGCTCGGCGTCGGGGGGGAGGGAAACGCATGACAGGGACGCTGTTTGCCCGCGAAATGCGCCTCGCATGGCGCAACGGGGCAGAGATTCTCAATCCGCTGTGGTTTTTCCTGGTGGTGATCACCCTGTTTCCGTTTGGCGTCGGCGCCGACCCGCAGCTGCTGACGCAAATCGCGCCCGGCATCATCTGGGTAGCCGCGCTGCTGGCGGCGCTGCTGGTGATGGACCGCCTGTTTCGCGACGACTGGCAGGACGGTTCGCTTGAGCAACTGCTGCTGCTGCCGACACCGCTGGTGGTGGTGGTACTGGTCAAGGTGCTCGCCCATTGGGTCATGACCGGCCTGCCGCTGCTGGTGGTATCCCCGCTGGCGGCGCTGCTGCTGGGGATGGCGCCCCATGATGCCGGCATACTGGCGTTGACCCTGCTGCTGGGGACGCCGACGCTGAGTTTTTTCGGTGCGGTGGGGGTTGGCCTGACGGTCGGGCTGCGGCGCGGCGGGGTTCTGCTGAGTCTGCTGGTGCTGCCGCTGTCGGTTCCGCTGCTTATTTTTGCCACCGGCGCCATTCAGGCTGGCACCGCCGGGCTGCCGGTGGATGGTTATCTGGCGATTCTGGCGGCGTTTTTAGCCGCCAGCGCCACGTTGTGTCCGTTCGCCACCGCCGCCGCATTACGGCTGACGGTGCAATAATTCGCTGCGGCGAGGCTGCCGCAGCCATAAAAACAGTAGTGTGAGCAAACGTTATGTGGAAAACATTACATCAACTGGCGATACCCGAACGGCTGTACGGCCTGTGCGGCCGCTGTATTCCCTGGCTGACGGCCTTGAGCGCGCTGCTGCTGGCGGTGGGGCTGGTGTGGGGATTTGTCTACGCACCGGCGGATTATCAGCAGGGGCAAAGCTACCGGATTATGTATCTGCATGTCCCGGCGGCCATGTGGTCGATGGGCGTCTATCTGGCAATGGCCGTCGCCGCCTTTGTGGGGCTGGTCTGGCAGATGAAAATGGCCGATCTGACGGTGGCGGCGCTGGCGCCGGTGGGCGCCGCCTGCACGGCCATCGCCCTGGTCAGCGGGGCGGCATGGGGGAAACCGATGTGGGGAACGTGGTGGATCTGGGACGCGCGCCTGACCTCGGAGCTGGTTTTGCTGTTTCTCTATGCCGGGATTATCGCTCTCTGGCACGCTTTCGACGATCGCCGTCTGGCGGGCAGGGCGGTCGGTATTCTGGTGCTGGTGGGGGTGGTCAATCTGCCTGTCATTCACTATTCGGTCATCTGGTGGAACACGCTGCATCAAGGGTCGACCAACATGCAACAGTCGATTGACCCCAGTATGCGTCTGCCATTGCGAATCTGCATTCTGGCCTTTCTTAGCCTGGTGGCCACGCTGACGCTGATGCGCCTGCGCAATTTGATTCTGTTACAGGAGCGGCGTCGACCCTGGGTCCAGGCGCTGGTTACTGCCCCAAAAGGAGCGGAGAAATGACCCCCGCCTTTTCATCTGCCGCCGCCTTTCTGGCTATGGGCGGCTACGCATTGTATGTCTGGCTGGCGGTGGCGGCGACGCTGCTGATCTTCGGTTTTCTGACGCTGCATACCTGCTGGCAGCGACGGGCGCTGTTCCGTGAGCTGAGCCGTCAGCAGGCCCGGGAGCGGCGTATCGTCGCCGCTCGCCGCCGTGCAGAAGCGGAGGGCAGCGATGCAAACGCGTCGTAAAACCCGGCTTGGGATCGCGCTGGCGGTGCTGGTCGGCCTCGGGCTGACCATTGGCCTGACGCTGTATGCCCTCAGCGCCAATATCGATCTTTTCTACACCCCGGGGGAGATCCTGTATGGCAAAACGGAAACCCATCAGCGGCCACATCACGGCCAGCGCCTGCGGATTGGCGGCTACGTTCAGCCCGGCAGCGTCAAGCGTGACCCGCAGAGCCTGGACGTCAGTTTCCGCCTGTACGACGCCCGCGGGGTGGTGGAGGTTAGCTATCGGGGCATTCTGCCGGATCTGTTCCGCGAGGGGCAGGGAGTGGTAGCCCAGGGGGTGCTCGATGGCGATCGGCACATTACCGCCCGCCAGGTGCTGGCGAAGCACGATGAGAACTATACGCCGCCGGAAGTGAAAGAGGCGCTGCAGCCGGAGAAGAAGGGAGAACAACCATGATGCCGGAACTGGGGCACTATCTATTGTGCCTGGCGACAGGCCTCGCGCTACTGCTGGGCATTTATCCGCAATGGGGCGCTGCGCGGCAGGACCCGCGGCTAATGGCGCTGGCGCGGCCCCTGGCCTGCGCGCTGTTTTTCTGCGTCGCGGGCGCCTTTCTCGTGCTGGTCCATGCCTTTGTGGTCAATGATTTCACCGTACGCTATGTCGCGGATAACTCGAACAGCGCGCTGCCGGTGTGGTACCGGGTCGCGGCGACCTGGGGCGCCCATGAAGGCTCACTGCTGCTGTGGGTGCTGCTGCTGAGCGTCTGGACTTTCGCGGTGGCGCTGTTCAGTCGGCGGATGCCGCAGGACGCCGTAGCGCGGGTGCTGGCGGTGATGGGGACCATCGCCTTCGGCTTTCTGCTGTTTATTCTGTTCACCTCGAATCCTTTTGCCCGCACGCTGCCGCTCTATCCGGTTGATGGTCGCGACCTCAATCCGCTGCTGCAGGATATCGGCATGATTTTCCATCCGCCGATCCTTTATATGGGCTATGTGGGCTTCTCGGTGGCGTTCGCCTTTGCGATTGCCTCGCTGCTCGCCGGACGGCTGGATACCGCCTGGGCGCGCTGGTCGCGCCCGTGGACCCAGGCAGCATGGGTGTTTCTGACTCTGGGTATCGTGCTGGGCTCTGCATGGGCCTACTACGAGCTGGGCTGGGGCGGCTGGTGGTTCTGGGATCCGGTGGAGAACGCCTCGTTTATGCCATGGCTGGTGGGGACGGCGCTGCTGCACTCCCTGGCGGTCACCGAGAAACGCGGGAGCTTCCGGGCCTGGACCGTGCTGCTGGCGATTGCCGCCTTTTCACTGTGCCTGCTGGGAACCTTCCTGGTGCGCTCCGGGGTGCTGGTGTCGGTCCATTCGTTCGCCTCGGATCCGACGCGCGGGCTGTTTATTCTGGCGTTGCTGGTGGTGGCTATCGGCGGATCGCTGCTGCTGTATGCCCTGAAGGGGGGACAGGTGCGGGCGCGGGTCGAACATACGCTGTGGTCGCGCGAGTCGTTTCTGCTGGGGAACAATATTTTGCTGATCGCCGCCATGCTGGTGGTGCTGCTCGGCACGCTGCTACCGCTGGTGCACAAAGAGCTGGGGCTTGGCAGTATCTCAATCGGCGAACCCTTCTTTAACCTGCTGTTCACCGCGCTGATGGCGCCGTTTGCGCTGCTGCTGGGAGTGGGACCGTTGATCCGCTGGCGGCGTGACCAGCCGGGCAAGCAGCTTAAGCGGCTGGCGATGGCACTATTGGTGACATTGTCACTTTCTCTGCTGCTGCCGTGGCTGCTGCAGGACCGGATTGTCGCCATGGCGGTTCTCGGTCTGATGATGGCGATTTGGGTACTGCTCTTTGCCCTGATTGAAATTCATGAGCGGGCGACCCACCGGCACGGTTTCTGGCGCGGCCTGCGGGTGATTTCGCGCAGCCAGTGGGGAATGGTGCTGGGCCACGTTGGCGTGGCGGTCACCGTCATCGGGATTACCTTCAGCCAGAACTACAGTATTGAGCGCGACGTGCGGATGAAAACCGGCGATAGCATCGATATTCATCGCTACCACTTTGTGTTCGACGGGGTGCGCAACATCGTCGGCCCGAACTGGACCGGCGGCGAAGGGGTGATTACGGTGACGCGCAACGGTCGCCCGGAAGCCACGCTGTACGCGGAAAAACGGTACTACAGCGCCAGCCGCATGATGATGACCGAAGCGGCGATCGGCGGCGGTTTGACGCGCGATCTGTATGCCGCGCTGGGGGAAGAGCTGGAGGATGGCAGCTGGGCGGTGCGTCTGTACTACAAACCGTTCGTGCGCTGGATTTGGTTCGGCGGCGGCCTGATGGCGCTTGGCGGCCTGTGCTGCATGCTCGACCCGCGCTACCGGATGCGTAAACAACGGCAGGAGGCGCCATGAACCGCAGGCTGCTTTTTATTCCGCTGGCGCTGTTTCTGCTGCTGGCGATGGCGCTGTTCTGGCAACTGTTGCGTAACGCCGACGGCGACGATCCGACGATGCTCGAATCCGCGCTGATCGGCAAACCGCTGCCTGAGTTTCGTCTTGAAGCGTTGACGACGGCGGGAAAAACTTACAGCCGCGCGGCGCTGATCGACGGGAAACCGCTGCTGCTGAACGTCTGGGCCACCTGGTGCCCGACCTGTCGCGCCGAGCATCAGTACCTTAATGAGCTGGCCAGGCAGGGGGTCCGCGTCGTCGGGCTGAACTACAAAGATGACCGGCAGAAGGCGGTGACCTGGCTCGACAGTCTGGGCAACCCCTATGCGCTGAGTCTGTTCGACGGCAGCGGTATGCTGGGCCTTGATCTGGGCGTATATGGCGCGCCGGAAACCTTTCTGATTGATGGGCAGGGCATTATTCGCTGGCGTCACGCCGGGGATCTGAACGCCAGGGTGTGGCGCGAACAGCTCCAGCCGCTGTGGCTGAAATATACGCAGGAGCCGGCAACATGAGGCGCTGGATACTGGCGCTGATGGCGCTGCTGCTCGCAGGCCAGGCGCTGGCCGCCATCGACACCTGGCAGTTCAAAAACGAAGCGCAGGAGCAGGCGTTTCGCGAGATCACCTCCCAGCTGCGCTGTCCGAAGTGCCAGAACAACAGCATCGCGGACTCGAATGCGATGATTGCCGCCGATATGCGGCTGAAGGTTTATGAGCTGATGCAGCAGGGGCAAAGCAAAGATCAAATCACCGCCTATATGGTGGCGCGCTACGGCCATTTCGTCAGCTATGAACCGCCGTTGACCGCCGGGACCTTACTGTTGTGGCTGGTTCCGGGGCTGTTTGTTATCGCCGGTGTCGCGCTGCTGGTGGCGCGAACCCGACGTCGCGGCGGAGCAAGCGCTGCGCTGAGTGCACAAGAGCGTCAGCGGCTGGCGGCGTTACTGAACAAAGGAGAGGATTGATGACCCTGTTTTTACTGCCGGCGCTACTGATGTTGGCCGGGGCGCTGGCGCTGCTGTATTTTCCGTGGCAGGGGGGGACGGCGGCGGATCGCGATAGCCTGAACCGGACGCTGTACCAGACGCGGCTCGACGAGCTGGCGCAGGAGGACAACGTTGTCGACCGGGAAGCGATGGTGGTTGAACTGCAGCGTACGCTGCTGGCCGATATTCCCGACGCCACGCCGGCTAAAGTTCGCCCGCTCGGCCGTTGGGTGCTGCTGCCCGGCGCCGTGGCGCTGGTACTGTTGAGCTGCGGGATCTTCCTGAAAACCAGCGATATTGGTCAGGTGTTGCTCTGGCAACAGGCGGAACGTCAAACTCCCGCGCTGCTCCGCCAGCTGCAAGACCCAACGGCGGCGCCGCTGCGGATGGATCAACTGGCTCAGCTCAGGCTCGGGCTGCGCAGCCAGTTACAGGATCAGCCTGATTATCTTGCCGGCTGGCAGCTGCTGGGGCGCATTGCCCTGCTGCTCAACGACGGCGAGACGGCGATCGGCGCCTTTGCCCGTGCCCATCAGCTGGCGGCGAACGATCCGGTGGCCACATTCGATTACGCCAGCGTGCTGGTGCGGGCCGGCGATAGCGGCCAGCTGCGGATGGCAGAACTTCTGCTGCGCGAACTGCATCAGCGGCAGCCGCAGAATCTGCCGGTGCTGGAACTGCTGGCGCTGAGCGCGCTGCGCAGCGAAGATTACCCGCAGGCGGTCGCGGCATTGCAACAGCTGCTGGAAATATTGCCGGCGAACGATGCGCGACGTCAGGCTATTGAACGCCAGCTGGCGCAGGTGCAGGCGAGCGCGCGCTAATCGGCCGGGATAACCCTTACCCGCCGGGCTGCGGGGCGCGCGTTTAGCGCCCGAGTGAGCGTGACCGGCAGATAAAAAAAAGCCCCGGCCTCGCGGCAGGGGCAAACCATGTCAGAGCATCATGGAATTAGTTAAAAACCATCCCGCCATCGATCAGTAGCGACTGACCGGTCATATAGTCAGAGTCCGGGCTCGCCAGATACGACACGCAGGCCGCGACGTCTTCAGGTTCGGACAAACGTCCGAGGGTGATGCGTTTCGCGAACTCGGCGGTACCGTAGCCCAGCGGTTTGCCCGCGGCTTCCGAGACCTGACGATCGATCTCCGCCCACATCGGCGTTTTGACGATCCCCGGACAGTAGCCGTTAACGGTGATCCCCAGCGGCGCCAGGTCGCGGGCAGCGGTCTGGGTCAGGCCGCGTACGGCGAATTTACTCGAGCTGTAGACCGCCAGTTCCGGATTGCCGACGTGCCCGGCCTGGGAACAGGCGTTGATAATTTTCCCGCCGTGGCCCTCTTTTTTAAAGGCGTCGACCGCCGCCTGAATGCCCCAGATGACGCCTTTGACGTTGATGTTATAGACCTTATCGACGGTCTCCTCGACGATCGCTTCGATCGGCGTCGAAGGGGCGATGCCGGCATTGTTGACGATAACGTGGAAACCGCCCAACGTTTTACGCGCCTGTTCGACGGCGGCGAAAACCTGTTCACGGCGCGAGACGTCAACCTTAACCGCCAGCGCCCGGCCGCCGTGCTGGTTGATTTCGGCGGCCACGGCTTTCGCTGCGGTATCGTTGTAATCGGCAATGGCCACGGCAAATCCGTCTTTAACCAGGCGCAGCGCGATAGCTTTACCGATGCCCTGAGCGGCGCCGGTGACAAGTGCGACTTTTTGCATATTCCTTTCCTTTTTGTAGTGACTCAAAGTATTTGGCTGAGATGGAGTTGCCCCATCAGCAGAGGGTTATCGCGGTAGTCGACCGGAATGGCGACCACCGCCGGGCCATCGACGTCCATGGCGGCACGCAGCGTCGGCTCCAGCGCGTCGGCGCTCGCCACCGCAAAGCCTTTAGCCCCGAACGATTCGGCGTAGGCTTTGAAATCAACCGGGCCGAACTCCACGCCGGAGAGGCGCTGGTATTTTTTCTGTTCCTGAATCGCCACCATGTTGTAACCGTTGTCGACCCAGATGATATGCAGGATATTGGCCTGCAGTCGGACGGCGGTCTCCAGCTCCATACTGGATTGCAGGAACCCGCCGTCGCCGGAGACCGAGACCACTTTGCGCTGCGGATTGACCAGCCACGCGCCGATTGCCCACGGCAGCGCGACGCCCATCGTCTGCTGACCATTGGAAATCATCACCTGGCGGGCGCGGAAGCTGTACAGATAGCGGGCGATCCAGATATGGAAGCTGCCCATGTCGACGGTGAGGGTGACATCGCTGTTGACGATATCCTGCATTGCCCGCACGATGCGCAGCGGATGAAGGGCAAATTGATTCAGCTGCGCGCCGCGGCGGTCGAGCAGCTCGCGCTGATGCTGGCGATCGGTGAGGATCTCCGCCGCCTGCGGAGTTAACACCAGCTTATGGCTGATGCGCCGGGTCAGTTTGTTCAGCGTCGCGGCGATATCACCCACCAGCTCGATATCGGGGGTGTAGTTACGCTCTTCATAAGCGGGCAGCACGTCGATATGGACCAGCGTCGCGTCGCCGCGGTTCCACATCGCCGGTTCATACTCGACCGGGCTGTAGCCGATGCAGATGATCAGGTCGGCGAGGTGGAGCAGGCGGTCGCCGGCCTGGTTGTTAAACAGTCCGACCCGGCCAGCGAAGCGCGCAAAGTGCTGCTGATTGACCGCCCCGGCGGCCTGGTAGGTACTGGTGACCGGAATATGACTCTGCTCGAGCAGCTGGTGCAGGGCATGGCTGTTTTCCGGCTGGCTGGCCATCAGCCCGAGCAGGAAAATCGGGTTTTTGGCGGCGGCGATCATCTGCGCGACCTTCTCGATAGCCTCGTCAGGTGCAGCGCCCATTTGCGGGGCGTTGCCGACCGGGAGAATCGCGCCGCGGGTAGGTTGATCGACAACATCCTGCGGCAGGCTGATAAAGGCGCTGCCCGGGCGCCCCTGCTCGGCGGCGCGGAAAGCGTTGGAGACAACTTCCGCCAGCGCGTCGGAGGCGGTCACTTCCACGGCATATTTGGTCACCGGGCTGAACATCGCCACGGTATCCATGCTTTGATGGACCAGTTTTGCCTTATCCGCCCGCTTAACCGCGCCACCCAGCGCGACCACCGGATCGCCCTCGCTGTTAGCGGTGGCCATGCCGGTAATCAGATTCGAACAGCCAGGGCCGGAGGTGACCAGCGCGACGCCCGCTTTACCGGTCAGGCGGCCGACTGCCGCGGCCATAAACGCGGCGTTAGCTTCGTGGCGCACGGGAATAATCCGGATGGTGGAGTCCAGTAGCGAATCGAAGACTTTATCTATTTTCGCGCCGGGGATGCCGAAGACCTGGCGTACCCCCTGGGCCTCAAGCTGACTGACTATCATATCCGCGCCGTGCGCCCACTGGCGTTCGTGACGTTGATTGTCCATATGAAGCTCCTTAATTTTCTACCGCGCGAATGGCGGCGTCGAGATTGTCAGGATGCAAATCGGCCTGCAGGAAAGCGCTGTCGGCCGGGAGGTCAATCAGCAGCTTGTGGATTTCGCCGAAAGTCAGCACGCCGCTATCGAGCTGGTAATCCAGCAGATGGCCGCCGCCCTGACGATCGTCGGTGATGAAATGTTCGTGATACCCGGCAACGTTAATTCCCTGCATATGCTGCGGGGTGCGAAAACCGACCAGTATCCCTTTACGCTGGTTGAAGCGGAACACCGGCTGGTCGTCCAGAACATCGGTCATCGCCCGGTAGGGGGGAGTCTGCCGGGGGACGGTCCGGGTATGGGCGTGACGAAAGTGGCCGTCGATATGCAGGGCGCAGAACAGATTGTCGGAGGGGATCTGCCGGTCGATGATCTCATGCAACTGCTGGCGGTTTACCGGATGGTCGAAGCTGACGCGGTGCTGCGGCCGAAACCAGGTCATCACCGCGAACGGCGTCTTTTGTTCCCCGCGGGCTTTGCGTGCGCTGCCGTCGGCGCGCAGCTGGTAGACCTCGCTGCTGAAGGCGATCAGCTCGCCGTCGAGTTCGTTAAAGGTTCCGAGACCGAAGTCGCCGTGGGTAAGCAGATCGGCGATGGTGGTATTGCCCTCATAGACGCCGCTCAGGAGCGCGCTCATCAAAGAGGTCTGATAGAGCACGTTATCAGGCTGCTGGGCGGAAAACCCGCGTACGGTTTCACACAGGCTTTGCTGGCAGGTACATGCAGAAGAATGGGTCATCAGAGACGTCCTCGCTCAACAAATATAAGAAAGATTAAATAATTGTTGACCCGATTCAGCTCTCAGTTCCAATATAGAAAGCATGCTGGTTTGAGACGTTTTTGATATGGAACTTCGTTATCTACGCTATTTTGTCGCCGTGGCTGAGGCGCGAAATTTCACCCGCGCCGCCAGGGATCTTGGTATTTCTCAGCCGCCATTAAGTCAGCAAATTCAGCGGCTTGAGAGAGAAATTGGCACGCCGCTGCTGCGCCGTCTGACGCGGGGAATTGAGCTGACGGAAGCGGGAGAATCGTTTTATGAAGATGCCTGCCAGATCCTCGCTCTTAGCGACGCGGCGCTGGAAAAGACCAAAGGTATCGCCCGCGGGATGAACGGTAGGCTGGCGTTAGGCATCACCAGTTCTAATGCTTTTCATCCGCAGATTTTCGCGCTGCTGCGCCAGTTTCAGCTCCGCTATCCGGCGGTCACCCTGCGTCAGGTCGAGGGCAACATGGCGGCGCTGATGAGCGCGCTGGGGGAAGGGGAGCTGGATATCGCCTTTGTGCGCCTGCCGTGCGAAAGCAGCAAAGCGTTTAACCTGCGCATTATCGATGTGGAGCCGATGGTTATCGCCCTGCACCGTGACCACCCGCTTGCCGGTGAGGCCATGCTGCCGCTGGTGCAACTGCAGGAGACTGCGCCGATTCTGTTTCCGCGCGAGGTGGCCCCGGGGCTGTATGAGCAGGTCTTTAATAGCTGTTTGCGCGCGGGCATCGATATGCGTCAGGCGAGACAATCTTCGCAACTCTCCTCCTCCTTAAGCATGGTGGCTGCCGGATTCGGTTTTGCGCTGGTGCCGCAGTCGATGACCTGTATCCACCATCCCGAGGTAATCTATCGCCCGCTGTCGGGGACGCCGGTGACGACCGATATTGCGATTGCGTGGCGGCGATTCGAACGATCGCGAACGGTAAAACGTTTTCTGGAGATGTTTTAGCCGCCCCGGTCTGCTATCGGGGCCGTCATCAGTGGTCGGGCTGTGACTATGAAAGGTAGACGTTTGCCGCCGTCGGACCGCGCAGGCCGTTGACCCGGCGAAATTCAACGCGAATACCCGGGATTATGGTTGCTGATTCACCAGGGGATAATGCAGAAATATGGACCTGAACGTCTTTACGACCATCGGAGGGAATTATAAGGCCTTTGCCGGTTTTATTATCAAACGCTTTGACAATGCCTGTCATTTTTTGGAACAAATAAAATCCTTGGGAAAATAAGTACCGGCGCACTATACCTTAATCGAACAATAAAGCTATTGATTTAATTTCTTACCGGAGCAGGCTTCCGGACGGCTAAAATAAACCTTGCTAATAAATATCCCCTGTGCCTTAATAGCCTGGTCGGTTTGTAAGACAGAAAGCAGTTCACTAAAGCAGTCCTCATTTCCAGGCGTTATCGCTGATACCTCCTTCCTTGAGTCCCTCCATTAAGTGTTAAGTTGATTCTGTAGCGCAAACCAGTTTGCCGATTAAGGGCTCATAAAAAGGAATATCGAATGTCGAATAAAATGACTGGTTTAGTCAAATGGTTTAACGCAGATAAAGGCTTCGGCTTCATTACGCCGGCCGATGGCAGCAAGGACATCTTCGTCCACTTTTCTGCCATTCAAAGCGAAGACTTCCGCACCCTGTTTGAAGGGCAGAAGGTCGAGTTTGTGGTCGGCAGCGGCGCGAAAGGCCCGGCGGCGACAAACGTTTCGATCGTAGGATAAGTATGCTGAACGCTGGTGGGTCTGCGATAACGAAGACGGCGCAGCCTGAGTAGACAGATTTACCAGGGTAACAGACAGAATAGATTTATTTAAAACCCGCCATTGTGCGGGTTTTCTATTTGCCAAAAAAATAACAACCGATTGTGCCATTCATTCAAGATGATAAGAATAATCTAATCAGTGTTGGATTTCGTGGAACAATCAGCGTCTGGCATCTAGAGATTAAGCAGCATTTTTTGCTGTTGTCTGGAAGAGTTTGTGGCAGTAGGGGCAAATGAGCTGGGCGCCTTTTTGTACTCGGCTGAAGCTGTGTTCTGAATCCTGGGAGCAATTAGGGCAGGTGCATTTTACAAGATAATTACGGCGGCTTTTGGCATCTTTTCGATCTGACATATGATTTCCTTCCTGATTTAATGGCCTGAAACCATACATCATTATTAAATAAATAGCCCGAACTCATTGTCTTTTGCCGAAAATAAACCGACGGCAGGGAAATATTCCGCCGGAAAAAATGAGGCGCTGCTCAGAAGGAACGGGGGCCTCCTGAGCAGGCTGTCGGTTATTGCGCGACCCAGCCGCCGTCCATGTTCCATGCCGCGCCGCGCACCTGGGCTGCACCTTCACTACAGAGAAACAGCGCCAGTTCACCCAGTTGTTCCGGGGTGACAAACTCGCCGGAGGGCTGCTTTTCCGCCAGCAGCTGTTCGCGGGCCTGGTGCGGATCGCAACCTTCAGCGATGCGTTTATCGATCTGCTGCTGTACCAGCGGGGTTAATACCCAGCCAGGGCAAATCGCATTGCAGGTCACGCCGGTTCTGGCGGTCTCCAGCGCCAGCGTTTTGCTCAGGCCGATCACGCCGTGTTTGGCTGCGACGTAGGCTGACTTATCCTTCGAGGCCACCAGACCGTGAACCGAGGCAATATTGATAATGCGCCCCCAGTTACGCGCCCGCATCCCGGGGAGCGCCAGACGACTGGTGTGAAAGACGCTGGAGAGATTGATGGCTATAATATCGTTCCACTTCTCTACGGCGAAATGCTCCACCGGGGCCACGTGCTGGATCCCGGCGTTATTAATCACAATATCTACGCCGCCAAATTCCGCTTCGGCGTAGGCCATCATCGCTTCAATCTGCTGCACATCGCGCAGGTCGGCATCGTGATAGCCCGGGGTTTTGCCGATCTGCGCCACTTCCGCGCGCGCCGATGCGCTGTCGCCAAAGCCGTTGAGGATCAGCTGCGCGCCGGATTTTGCCAGTACTTTCGCGATCCCTAAACCGATACCGCTTGTTGAGCCGGTGACCAGCGCCACCTTTCCGTTCAGATTCATGGTGTTTTCCTTCGTGATGCCGGTTATATATTGTCGCATCAGACAATGCCGGTTAAATAGAAGACGGCAATGACAAACAGAACCGCCAGACTTTTAATCAGGGTAATGGCAAAAATGCCGCCGTAGGCCTGACGATGGCTGAGGCCAGTGATCGCCAGCAGGGTAATGACCGCGCCATTATGCGGCAACGTATCCATGCCGCCGCTGGCCATCGAGGCTACGCGATGCAATACCTCCAGCGGAATATCGGCGGCGTGGGCGGCAGCGATAAAGGTCTCCGACATCGCCGCCAGGGCGATACTCATCCCGCCCGATGCGGAGCCGGTAATGCCCGCCAGCACCGTCACGCTGATGGCTTCATTCAGCAGCGGGTTGGGAATGGCCGTCAGCGCCTTTGACAAAACCAGGAAACCGGGCAGCGCGGCAATGACGGCGCCAAAACCATATTCCGATGCCGTATTCATCGCCGCGAGAATGGCGCCGCTAACGGCGGTGCGACTGCCTTCCGCCAGACGCCCGCGGATATTGCGAAAGCCGAAGATCAGCACCACGACAATGCCAGCCAGCAGCGCTGCTTCAACGGCCCAGATCGCGGTGATTTTACCCACTTCGGTGACGATAGGCTTCGCCAGTCCCGGCAAAACCAGCTCGTGAGTGGTACCGTACCATCGCGGGATCCAGCGGGTAAACAGCAGGTTCAGGATCCCCACCAGCAGCAGCGGGGCAATGGCAATCAGCGGATGAGGAAGGTTGATGTTGTCCGGCGTGTCCGGTTCGTTTTGCAAATCCGTGCCGTAACCTTCTCCCGCGTGCTGGGCTTTACGGCGTTGACGTTCCAGCCATAGCAGACCAAAGGTGATGATAAACAGCGAACCGATCGTGCCAAGCCAGGGAGCCGCCCAGGCGTTGGTGCCAAAGAAACTGGTGGGAATAATGTTCTGGATCTGCGGCGTCCCGGGCAGGGCATCCATGGTGAATGAAAACGCGCCCAGCGCAACGGTGGCCGGAATCAGCCGTTTGGGGATAGCGCTCTGGCGGAACAGTTCGGCGGCAAAAGGGTAGACCGCAAAGGCCACCACAAACAGCGAGACGCCGCCATAGGTTAACAGGGCGCAAACCAGCACGATAACCGGGATGGCGTGACGTCGGCCGAGGATCTGAATGGCGGCGGCGACGATGGCGCGCGAGAAGCCCGCCAGCTCGATCAGCTTGCCGAACACCGCGCCCAGCAGAAACACCGGGAAGTAGAGCTTTACAAACCCGACCATTTTTTCCATAAACAGACCGGTAAAGGTCGGTCCTACTGCGCCGGGGTCGGTGAGCAGCACTGCGCCGAGGGCGGCGATAGGGGCAAAGAGGATAACGCTATATCCTCGATAGGCCGCCAGCATCAGTAATGCCAGCGCGGCCAGGGCAATCAAAACACTCATCACGACACCTCACGCTCATTGTTATTGTTGGCTACAGTTCGAGAAGCTACGGTTTCAGGGCATAGCGCAGGAGGTGCTGCCGACGCGACTGGATACGGGCCATCCGCGCAGTATCCCAGCGATAAAATCCTTGCCCGCTGCGCGCGCCGGTCTCGCCCCTGGCGACTTTTTCCGCGACCAGTTCCATCATTTGCGCGTCGCCGGCCAGCTCTGGCAGCAGGTGCTGACAAATATCCAGCACCGTCGCCAGCCCGGTCATATCGGCCGCTTCCAGAGGACCGACCATCGCGTAGCGGCGGCCGAGGGAAGCGCGCATCACCCGATCGACCACTTCCGGCGAGGCGATACCGCTGTGTACGATATGCAGCGCCTCGCGCAGCAGAGCGAACTGCAGGCGGTTGCCAACAAACCCCGGCGCCGCACGCTGAAGCACCACCGCTTCCAGCGCCGCGCGGGTGAAAAAGTCGCTCACCAGGGCGGGGAGCTCCGGGCGCGTGGCGCTGCCGGGCACCACCTCCACCAGCGGAATAAAGTGCGGCGGGTGCCAGAAGTGGGCGATTAGTAGTCGCTGCGGATGGCGCATGCCCGCCGCAAGGCTATCCGGCGGCAGGCCGCTGGTGTTGCTGGCAATGATCGCATCGTCGGCAATCAGCGTTTCCAGCTGCGCGTACAGCGCATGTTTGAGCGGCAGACGTTCAGGAATCGCCTCTATCAGCAGCGTAGATTCCGCCAGATCGCTGAGGCTGGTGGTCCCGGCTAAGCGCGCCAGAACCGCCTGCTGGTGGGCGGCATCAAATTGTCCGCTCTCCTGCAGTTCATGCAAAATAGCGGCGGCAACGGCAGGGACTTCTGCCAGACGCGACGGGTCGGTATCGTACAGCCGTACCCGGTGGCCGTGGCGAGCAAAGTGGCAGGCGATACCGATACCCATCAGTCCGGCGCCGAGCACCGCCAGCGTTGGTTTATACATAGTGACTCCTGTTAACGTGCGATGGTCATGGCGATACCCTGTCCGCCGCCGACGCAGAGAGTGGCAAGCCCTTTACTGGCGCTCCGGCGCTGCATTTCATGCAGCAGGGTGACGAGGATCCGGCAGCCGGAGGCGCCGATAGGGTGGCCGAGGGCAATGGCGCCGCCGTTGACGTTGACTTTGCTGCTCTCCCAGCCCAGAGACTGGCCAACGGCCAGCGCCTGAACGGCAAAAGCCTCGTTAGCCTCAATTAAATCCACCTCGTCGAGCCGCCATCCGGCCCGTGCCAGCGCCATCTCGCAGGCGCTGACGGGGCCAATCCCCATGACCGCCGGATCGACGCCCGCCACGGCGCTGCTGACAATGCGTCCCAGTACCGGCAGCCCCAGCTCCCGGGCTTTGTCGGCGCTCATCAGGAGTACCGCCGCCGCGCCGTCGTTGAGCGAAGAGGCGTTGCCGGCGGTGACTGTGCCGTTTTCCACGCGGAACGCAGGGCGCAGCTGCGCCAGCTGCTCTGGCGTGGTGGCCGGACGGGGCTGCTCGTCGCGGGTAATGGTCTGCGGCGGTTGCTTCCCCTGTCTGACGACCACCGGCACGATCTCTTGCTCAAAACGGCCCGCTTCGATCGCTGCCGCCGCTTTCTGTTGTGAACCGGCGGCAAAGGCGTCCTGCCGTTGGCGATCGATGGCATAGCGGTCGGCGAGATTCTCTGCCGTCACCCCCATGTGATAGTCGTTGAAGGCGTCCCACAGGCCGTCCTGAATCATACTGTCTTGCATGCTGCGATGGCCGACGCGCAGCCCGGCACGGGCGCCGTCAATCAGATAGGGGGCATTGCTCATGCTCTCCTGACCACCGGCGATAACCACCTGGGCGTCGCCGCTGCGGATCGCCTGCACCGCTTGCTGCACGGCTTTCAGCCCGGAACCGCACACCAGATTCACCGTCACTGCCGGACAGCTGACCGGCAGACCGGCGCGCAAGGCCGTCTGACGCGCCGGATTCTGCCCGCAGCCGGCGGTTAAAACCTGGCCGAAAATCAGCTCGTCGACTGCCGTTGCCGGCAGCGAGCAGCGGGCCAGCAGACTGCGCACGACCCCGGCGCCGAGGTCAACGGCGGAAAGCGTGGAAAATACGCCGCGAAAGCTGCCGATGGGCGTTCTGACCGCACCAACAATCACCACTTCTTGCATGTTGCCTCCTCAGTTGAACCGCATTTCACAGACGTCGTCCGGGACAATCAGGCGTCCGGCGGTTTTACGCATAATTTCGTCGGGGGTGACGCCCGGCGCGTATTCGCGCAGGACGAAAGCCCCGTCGCGTATCTCCAGCAGGGCGAGGTCGGTCAGCACCCGCTGGATACAGCCGACGCCGGTCAGCGGCAAGGTACAGCGCGGCAGGAGTTTGGATTCGCCGTTTTTCGCAGCGTGGGTCATTACCACGATGATGTTTTGCGCCCCGGCCACCAGATCCATGGCTCCGCCCATGCCTTTCACCATTTTCCCCGGGATCATCCACGAGGCGATATTGCCCTCAACGTCAACTTCAAAGGCGCCGAGAACGGTCAGATCGACATGGCCGCCGCGAATCATGGCGAAGGACTGGGCGGAATCGAAAATCGCCGCGCCGGTCCGGGCGGTGACCGTCTGTTTCCCGGCGTTGATCATGTCGGCATCGAGCTCCGACTCGTGCGGAAAACCGCCCATGCCGAGCAGGCCGTTTTCGGATTGCAGCATGACGTCAATGCCTGCCGGGATGTAGTTGGCGACCAGCGTCGGGATGCCTATACCGAGATTGACGTAGTCGCCATCGCGCAGCTCCCGGGCGACGCGGATGGCCATTTGTTCACGAGTCAGCATAATCAGAGGCTCCCTGCGCGCAGCGTGCGCTGTTCGATGCGTTTCTCGAACTGGCCGGCGATCAGCCGGTCGACGTAGATGCCGGGGGTGTGGATCGAAGAGGGCGGAAGTTCGCCCGGCGGGACGATCTCTTCTACCTCGACCACCGTAATGCGCCCGGCGGCGGCCATCAGCGGATTAAAGTTTTGCGCCGTGTGGCGATAGATAACGTTGCCGTACCAGTCTGCCTTCCAGCCTTTAACGAGAGCGAAGTCGCCGGTGATGGCCTCTTCGAGGATGTAGGGCTTACCGGCAAACTGGCGCACCTCTTTCCCTTCCGCTACCGGCGTACCGTAGCCGGTGGCGGTGTAAAAGCCGGGGATGCCTGCGCCGCCGGCGCGAACTTTCTCCGCCAGCGTGCCTTGTGGGGTCAGCTCCACCTGCAGTTCGCCGCTGAGCGCCTGCTGCGCAAAGAGGACGTTTTCACCGACATACGAGGCCACGACTTTGCGGACCTGGCGCGTCTCCAGCAGGATGCCGAGGCCGAAACCGTCGACGCCGCAGTTATTTGATACCACCGTTAGCCCCTGTACGTTCCGGCGTTTGACTTCGGCAATCAGATTTTCCGGAATGCCGCACAGACCAAAACCGCCGGCCAGCACGGTCATACCGTCCGTTAACCCTTCCAGCGCCGCTTCGTAGCTGGCGACGCGCTTATCCAGTCCTGCCATGATTCACCTCTGCTGGCTTGCGATGGGGCTATCATTGGCGGCGCAGACTGATTTGTTAATTTTGAATTTGTGACCTACTCATTGGGTTTTCTTATTAATTTGTTGTTAACTAAATTTTTTCAATTAGTTAACGGGATGAAAAATGAGAATGAGTGTCAAACAGTTACGCGCGTTTTTAGCGGTAGCTCACACTCTGAATTTTGCCCACGCCAGCGAGCGGCTGAATATTTCGCAGCCGGCCCTCAGTCTGACCATCAAAGGACTGGAGGAGGGACTCGGCGGCGCATTGCTGCAACGCAGCACCCGCCGGGTGACGCTGACTCAGGAGGGGGAGATCTTTTTACCGATGGCCCGCCAGCTGCTGGCCGACTGGGATAACGCCGAAGAGGCGATGCGCCAGAGCTTTACCCTGCAGCGCGGCAAAATCTCGATCGCGGCCATGCCCTCGTTTGCGGCAAACGTCCTGCCCGAGGTGTTGAAAGCTTTTCGCGATCGCTATGCCGGGATTAACGTGACCGTTCACGATGTGATTAACGAGCAGGTGATCGAAATGGTTCGTGAAGGGCGGGTGGAGATGGGCATCGCTTTTGAGCCGGCGCCGACCAATAATCTGCTGTTTACGCCGCTGGGCGTGGACCGTTTTATCGCGATTGTGCCGAAATCATCGCCCCTGGCCGGTAAACATCGTCTCTCCTGGCGCGAGCTGTTGACGCTGGATTTCATTACGCTGCAGCGGCCTTCGGCGGTCCGCCTGATGCTGGAAGAGGAGCTGGCGCGCAGCGGCCGTCAACTGGATGTTGCGCTGGAGAGCCATCAGCTGGTGACGGTGGGCAGAATGGTGGCCAGCGGCCTCGGCGGCAGCGCCGTTCCGGCTCTCTGCCAGTCGCAGATGCAGGCGCTGGGCGCCGTATGCCTGCCGCTGGATAACCCGCCGATTGAGAAGTGTGTCGGGGTGATTCATGCCGGTCATCTGCAGCTGTCGAAGGCGGCGCAGGCGTTGCTGGGCACGCTGAAGGGGGCATTTACGGCTTGACTGACGGGCGAAAAAAAACCGGCGTGGTTAGCCGGTTCAGGAATCAGATTTTGCAGGCGTCGCCACAATCATCATCGGCAACGATCGCTTCGGCTTTTTTGTCAGCATCTTCAAGGCGTTCGGCATTGCGCTCTTGCGCTTCTTCCAGACCGCTGAAGACCAGATTGTCGAGATCAATTTCCATGAGTTACCCACTTTAGTTCACTTTTGACTGTGGTCAGATTATAGAGCAAAACCACGGCAGGATGAACCCTGGGCGCCTCGTTACCGCACAGAGCGGTAATAGCGTGGCGCCACCTGATATTTTTCATCTGACGCCACAAGAGACTGCCAATAATAAGAGTTGACATCTCCCTGTCTTTAATTATAAAGCGAAAGAATGATTATCTGCCTATTTATTAAATGAAAGGACAACGACTCACTAATCAAGCGTTGACTTGAACTATTTATGATATTATGGCCACGATTATGGTTGATTCTATGGATCTTGATCAATGGCTCAAACAGCAACAGTTGCCATCAAAGAATGGCGAAAAAATAATAAATTGATTTGTCAAATTAAACTCAAATATAAAAAGGTCTTACGAAAATGCAGAGAAATACCTCTCGCAGGGGGAAAGTATAAGGAATATCAAGAGCTTTGTGATAAATATGTTTGCGCCAGATTAACCGGTGCAACGCAGGGGCTGGTCAGTTTTCAGGATAAGCCGTTCAAAGCCTATTTAAATAAAAAAATGTCAAGAAGAGCCAAGCTGGATATTGCCCATGGCGCCTTGATTTTTATCGAAAAAACCTTTAGCGCAGACGCACTGCCGCAGCTGTATAACGTGGTAGAGTACGGGCTGACCGTGGCGGAAATTCCGTTGAAAAACGGCAGCCACATTGCGGTAAAACTGCTGGCTTCGCCTTTTCAGGAGGAGGGCGAACTGATGCTATTAATGCTTCAGGATGGAAAACGCATTTACAGCATCTGTTTTTCTTGCACCGAAGATGGCCGGGCTTATATAGGCGGCATTCAGGGAGGGAAAGATATTGCCAATGATGAAATTAAAGTGCTGACCAAAGAGCTGCACGGCACCCGACCGAAAAATTTAATTATTTCTCTGCTCTATGGTTTTCTACAGCACAGCGATATTAAAGAGATCTATGCCATCGACTCCGATTTTCACGTCAAAAGCGAGAAAGTACAAACCAGTTACTCTGCGCTGTGGCTGGAAGTCGGGGGCGAAAAACATCGTCGCGGCTGGTATAAATTACCGCCGCAGGAGATCAAAAAAAGTATAGAAGAGGTCAAAAGCAAACATCGCAGTCAGTTTATCAAACGCGAAGGTTTGAAGGAGCTGGCGCAGCTGGAAATGAAGGCTGCTCTACGGCAAATCAGCGGGTCGCGGCCCGTAAACTAATTTGCACCTACCGGTGTGCTGGCCCGCAGGGGGCTGTTGGCCAGCCATCTCCCGCCCGTTTATCTTCCTCTGCTTATTTATCACGCGCTTTATCAGCGTTCGCCGCTGCAACTTCCGTTTATAAATTAAAAAATTTTAAACATTTAATGCTGGATTGTTTTACATAACTTTTACAAATCCATATACTTTATTACGTTCTTCGCTCGGCTCATGAGCGTCCAACCAGGATGTTATGCGGTCTGTATCCGATTTGTTTGGATCGGATGCTGTTAAAAATAAATATATTGGTTATAACGACTAATGTCGTATGGGATGAGATATGGACGAACAGCGAGGTAGCGGCAGGAGGATCTTCTTCACCGTCTACCGGGTTATATTTGTATTACTCAGTTTTTGTACGGGACTCTTTTTCACTTTCTGGGGCGGCAAGCTCCTGACTCTGGGCGGTAGCGCCTGGTATCTGTTGGCCGGCGTGGCCTATCTGCTTATCGCCATCGGATACCTTATCCGCAGTCAATACGTCCTCCCTTTCACCATTGTGACCTTCTTACTGACCCTTGTCTGGGCGCTTTATGAAGTGCAGCTCAGCTACTGGGGACTGATTCCTCGTCTGGTGGTGCCGGCTCTGCTGCTGATGCTTGGCCTGTGGCTGGCAACGACGCTGCCGGTTAAACGGGTCGCGGTTCGCTATGCCAACTGGAGCGCCTCGGCGATTTTCATCGCTCTGCTGGCGACGCTGGTCTCGGCGTTTTATCCCCACGGCGGCATTCATCATGGCGTGGTGAAAGCCGCTGCAGATAGCAAGCCGACCCTTGCTTCTCAAAGCGACAACTGGGAATTTTTCGCCCGCGATGCTTCAGGTACCCGTTTTGCCCCGTACGATGATATTACCCCGGAAAACGTCAAAAACCTGAAGGTGGCGTGGACCTACCACACCGGCCGCCGGGTGAGCGGCCCGGGGATTGGGGTGGATGAGAATACGCCGCTGCAAATTGGCGATACGCTCTACTCCTGTACGCCGCTGAACGTGGTCACCGCGCTGGATGCGGATAGCGGGAAAGCGCGCTGGCGCTTTGACCCGCATGCGCAGACCGCCGAACACGTCACCTGTCGCGGCGTCGGCTACTATGATGTGCAAAACGATACGTCGCTGACGGCGCAGGAGAAAGCCAGCCCGGATCTGCAGCAGTGTCCGCAGCGGATTCTGGTTTCCACCGTCGATGCGCGCCTGCTGGCGCTGAACGCCAAAACCGGCGAGCTGTGCGATAACTTCGGCCATCACGGTAGCGTCGATCTCAAGCAGGGGATGGACAACACCGAGAACAGCAAGCGCTACCACCCGACCTCGACGCCGGTGATCATGGGGCATATTGCGGTACTGGGCGGCTGGGTTCGCGATATTATTCACGGTGAACCTTCCGGCGTGGTCCGCGCCTTCGATGTGCGCAACGGCAATGTGGTTTGGGCCTGGGATGTGGGTCAGCCGGAAAATGTGACCGATCCGCAAAAAGGGCGCGTGTATACCCTCGAAACGCCGAACGTCTGGACGGTGCCGGCCTTTGATAAAGAGCTGAACCTGGTTTATCTGCCGACCGGCAACGGTCCGCCGGATTACTGGGGCGGCGACCGTAACGCAGCGAAAGAGAAGTATGGCTCTTCCGTGGTGGCGGTGGATGCCAGCACCGGTGAAACAAAATGGGTCTTCCAGACCGTTCACCATGATGTCTGGGACTATGATTTGCCGTCTCAGCCGGTGCTGTTCCACATGAAAAATGACCAGGGCGAAGAGGTTCCGGTCCTGATTCAGACCACCAAAACCGGTCAGATCTATGTTCTCGATCGCCGCACCGGCAAGCCGGTGACGCGCGTTGACGAACTGCCGGTAGCGCACGAAGGGGCAGAAGGCGAACGCCTTTCTACCACCCAGCCGTTCTCGACCGGGATGCCGCAGCTCGGCGTTGAACCGTTAACCGAGAAATCAATGTGGGGCGTGACGCCGTTTGACCAGCTGATGTGCCGCATTGACTTCAAAGAGTCCACCTGGCTTGGGATGTATACGCCGCCGTCAGAGAAGCCGTATATCGAATGGCCGAGCCTGCTGGGCGGCATGAACTGGGGCGGAATCTCCATCGATGAGCGTAGCGGGACGCTGTTTGTTAACGATATGCGCATGCCGCTGAGAATGTCGCTGGTACGTCAGCAGGATATGGCGAAATACAAAGTCTCTACGGATGAGGTTCCGGGGTTCATGGGGACCGTGCGCCCGCAGGTCGCCGGGCCATATGGCGGCGTGCGGATCGATATTCTGCAATCCGCGCTGGGGATACCGTGTAATACGCCGCCGTTCGGCACGATGAGCGCCATCGATCTCAATACTCGTCAGCTGATGTGGCAGGTGCCGATGGGCTCCGTCGAGGATACCGGTCCGCTGGGTCTGAAAACCCACATGCATATCCCGCTGGGTATGCCGACGCTGGGCGGCCCGACCTCGACGGCTTCCGGGCTGATCTTCTTTGCCGGGACCCAGGATAACTACCTGCGGGCGCTGGATTCCGCAACCGGGAAAGAGCTGTGGCGCGCTCGCCTGCCGGTTGGGGCCGTGGCAGCGCCGCTTATCTATAAATCGCCGAAGAGCGGAAAAGAGTACGTGGTCATTTCCGCCGGTGGCGCCAGCCACTCCCCGGATGTGGGCGATGATATTATTGCCTACGCGCTGGAGGAGTAGCGCCCTGAAGGCGGCGTATTGAGTACGCCGCGACGGTAGGTTAAAACCAGCCAGCGTCATTGCTGACTGGTTTTTTTTTGCCTCAGGCGCCGGCCGGCAGTCGGAGGGCCTCGCGCTTTAGCAGGAGGCGACCACCTCATGGCAGGCCACAGAGTGGCCGGCGGCTATCACACGCAGCGCAGGAATTTCGCGGCGACAGCGGTCGTTGGCCTTCGGGCAGCGTGAGGAAAAACGACAGCCGGGCGGCGGATTCGAGGGATCGGGGATCTCGCCTTGTACGACCGCGACGGGTTCGGCGTGCGGATCGAGCGTCGGTACCGCCGCCAGCAGCGCCTGGGTGTAGGGATGGCGAGGTTGGGCAAACAGCGCATCGCGGCTGGCGGTCTCCACCAACTGCCCGAGATACATCACCGCCACGTCATCGCAGAGATGCTCCACCACGCCAAGGTCATGGGAGATAAACAGAAAGGTGACGCCAAAATCGTCGCGCAGATCGGAAAACAGATTGATGATCTGCGCCTGGATAGAGACATCCAGCGCCGAGATAGGCTCGTCGGCAATGATAAAGTCGGGGTTGAGAATCAGCGCCCGGGCAATACCAATACGCTGGCGCTGACCGCCCGAGAACTCATGCGGAAAGCGGTTGTAGTGGTGGGGCGCGAGGCCGCAGATCTGCATCACCGCAATCACTTTGTCATACAGCTCCGCCCGGCTGCACAGTTTATGCTGCAGCATGGCTTCGCCAATCGCCTCGCCGACGCGAATCCGCGGGTTCAGCGAACTGTAGGGATCCTGAAACACCAGCTGGATTTTAGGGCGTAGCGCCTGCATCTCCTGCGAGGTGAGGGTGGAGAGCTCCCGGCCCCGGTATTTCACGCTACCGGCGCTCTTCTCGTATAGCCCCAGTAGCGTGCGTCCTACGGTCGTTTTCCCGCTGCCGGATTCGCCCACCAGGCCGAAAATAGTCCCCTGGCGGATGCGAAAGCTGACGCCGTCCACCGCTCGCAGCTGCCCGGTTTGCTGGCCAAAGAGCCCGTCGCGCAGCGGAAAGTGTTTTTTTAACCCTTCGACTTCAATGACATATTGATGGTTTTCACTGTTCATGCAACCGGCTCCGCGGATGTGGTGTGAAAGCAGGCGGCCTGCCGCGTTGTTCCCAATAGCGCAGGGATACTCTGGCGACAGGCTGCGCTGGCCCGCTGGCAGCGGTCGGCAAAGGCGCAGCCGGCAGGCAGGGCGGCGAGATCCGGCACCTGCCCGGGAATCGAGTACAGGCGACGGCGTCGTTCGCCGGGCACCGGCCGCGAGGCGATCAGCCCCTGGGTATAGGGATGCTGCGGCTGGCGTAAGATCTCGGCCGTCGGACCCGATTCGACCACCCGGCCGGCGTACATCACTACCACCTGTTGCGCCATTTGCGCAATCACGCCCAGATCGTGGGTGATCAGCAGCATCGCCATCCCCCTGGCCTGCGCCCGATCGCGCAGCAGGCGCAGGATTTGCGCCTGAACGGTGACATCCAGCGCGGTGGTGGGTTCATCGGCGATCAGCAGCTTCGGTTGGCAGCTCAGCGCCATGGCAATCATCACGCGCTGTAGCATGCCGCCGGAGAGCTGGTGCGGGTAGCTGTTCATCAGGCTATCCGCGCGGGCCAGCCCCACTTCGCTTAGCAGGCGGGTGGCGTGGCGCCAGGCGGCTTTGGGCGTTTCGCCCAGGTGGCGAATGAGCGGCTCGCACAGCTGCTCGCCGATGGTCAGCACCGGGTTCAGCGCGGTCATCGGTTCCTGAAAGATCATCGCCAGCTGGTTGCCGCGCAGGTCGGCCATGTTGCGGGCTTTCAGACGCAGCAGGTCCTGCCCGTCAAAGAGGATTTCTCCGCTATCGATACGCGCGGCCTGGGGCGGCAACAGGCCCATTAAGGCCATTGCGGTGACGCTTTTTCCGCAGCCGGATTCGCCGACGACCCCGACGGTCTGGCCAGCATGAATGGCAAACGATACCTCCTGTACCGCCCGCACGCGCTGTTTTTCGGCGGCGAAGGAGACCGAGAGTTGTCGGAAGGTGAGTAACGGGGCGCTCATTTCAGCCTCTGTTTCATTTTCGGATCCATCGCATCGCGCAGGCCGTCGCCCAGCACGTTAATGGCAATGACGGTGATAAAAATGGCGATACCCGGCGGCATCCATAGCCACGGACGACGCTGGAAGTCGATCAGGCTGTTGGCGGCGTCCATCATATTGCCCCAGGAGGGCGTGGGCGGTACCACGCCCAGTCCAAGGTAGCTGAGCGCCGATTCGCTCAGAATGGCATTCGCCACCGCCATGGTCGCCATGACCACCAGAATCGGAATGGTATTGGGCAGCAGATGGCCAAACAGGCGACGGCGGGCGGAAAGACCCAGTACCCGGGTTGCCAGCATGAAATCGCGTTCGCGCAGCGACAGGCATTGACCACGTACCAGCCGCGCCAGCTTTGGCCACTCCAGCAGGCTGAGCATCACCACCACCATGTAGATCCGGGCATCCGGGGAAAAATCGAGTTCGGATAACATCGCCCCGGCGACGATCAGCAGCGGCAGACCGGGAATCGTCATCACCAGGTCCGCCAGGCGCATGATCAGCTTATCGGTCAGGCCGCCGGCATAGCCGGAGACGGCGCCGAGCAGGTAGCCCAGCGCCACCGACAGCAGCATAGTGAGCAGGCCAATAATCAACGAAATACGTCCGGCCATCAGCAGGCGGGTGTAGACATCGCGGCCGAGAAAGTCGGTACCCAGCCAGTGCTCAGCGCCGGGAGGCTTGTTAATCATCAGGACATCGGTGGCATCATCTTTCCACGGCGACCAGAGCGGCCCCAGCACGCACCAGGCGGCCATCACCGCCAGCAGCAGCAGGCAAAACATGGCCAGCCGGTTGCGTTGAAGCGACCGCCAGGCCTGGCGCCACGGTGATGGGGTGATCATAGCGAGCGCCGGAATCTCCGCCTTGCGCAGGCGACGTTGCGTTGAAAACAGAGTGCTAAACATGATTTATGACCTCACCCGAATTCGCGGGTCGGCCCACGCGTAGAGAACATCGGCTATCAGGTTGCCCAAAATGGTGAGCACCGCCAGAAACAGGGTAAACCCCATCAGTACCGGATAATCGCGGGCGGCCAGCGAATCGATATGAATATGCCCGGCCCCAGGCCAGTTAAAGACCTTTTCGGTGATGATGGCGCCGGAGAACAGCCCCGGTAGCTCGAAGCCGAGCAGGGTGATAATGGGCAGCAGCGCATTGCGCAGCGCGTGTTTGAAGATCACCGTCCGTTCGCGCAGCCCTTTGGCTCGGGCGGTACGAATAAAATCCATCCTGACGACGTCGAGCATACTGGCGCGGAAGTAGCGCGTCAGGCTGCCGGCCTGCAGCATCACCAGCGCCAGAACCGGCAGCACCAGGTGCGCGGCCACCTGCAGGATATAGCCCCAGCCGCGGTCATCGCTGCCGGTGTTGGTCATCCCGCCAACCGGCAGCCAGTGCAGATCCACGGCGAACCACTTAATCAACAGCAGACAGAGGAAAAAGGTCGGAAAGGACATCGCGGCAAAGACCGCCACGCTCACCAGGTGGTCAAACAGCGAGTTTGGCTTCATGGCGGAGACGATGCCCACCGTCAGGCCGATGCCCCAGTAAAAAACCAGCGCAATGCTTGCCAGCAGGAACGAGTTCCAGATGTACTGGTTTAGCAACTGGCTGACCGGAATCTGGTACTGCAGCGAGAAACCGAGATCGCCTCGCAGCAGTTGGCCGAGCCAACGTAGATAGCGGGTCAACAGCGGCTGGTCGAGGCCATAGATGGCTTTGAGTTCGGCGGCGCGAGCGGCGGTGAGGGTAATATTGCCGTCGATAAAGTCGCCGGGAGTTTTGGCAAACAGCATAAAAATAATCAATGAGGCCAGTAGCAGCATCGGCAGCGTTTGCAGCAGCCGTCTCAGGATAAAATTTCTCATAACATTCTCACTCAGCCGCCGGGTTATTCCGGCGGCTGTGATGGTTACCTGGCGATTTTCACATCCGGCAGGCTGCCGGTCAGGCCGTTATAAATATCCGGTTTAAAACCGGATACCCTGGCGCTGCTGGCCGAGAGAATCTGGCGGTAGCCGAGAAGAATGACCGGCGGGTCCTCCGCCAGCACCTGATACAGCTGATGGTAAATCGGCTTACGCTTTTCGACGTCGAGCAGCGCGTTGCCTTCGTTAATCAGCTTATCGACCTGCGGATTGTTATAGCCCGACTCTTTGGCTTCAGTGCTGTAGAAATCCCATACGCCGTCGTGCGGGTCGTTGAGCGTGCTGGTGCTAAAGGAGGCCAGGTCATAGTTGCCCGCTTTACGCTGGGCCATCAGGGCATTGAAGTCGACCACCTGCGGTTTGAGCACGACGCCGATCTGCTGCCAGTTCTCTTTGGCAATCGGGATCAGCGCATCGTTGAGCACCTTCTTACTGACCAGCAGCGTCAGCTCCAGACGCTGACCGTCTTTCACGCGGATGCCGTCCGGGCCCGGTTTCCAGCCCGCTTCATCAAGCAGTTTTTTCGCCTGCGCCGGATCGTAGTGATACGGGTTGACCCCCTGCGGATTGTAGGCCCAGGAGATAGGGGCGATCGGTTCAACTGCCACCTTGCCATAGCCCTGGTACACCACATCGATCAGCTTCTGGCGGTCGAGGCCGTAAATCAGCGCCTGCCGAACTTTGACATCCTTCAGCGCCGGACGACGGACGTTAAACTCCACCTGGCTGTAATCGCTGGAGCCGTAGAGGTTGATATTGGCGAAGCCGAGCATTCTCAGCTGTTCAATATCGTCCGGGCGCGAGGTAAAGGCGTCGTAGTCGGTTTCACCGGTCTGGAACAGCTGAAAGTTGGTCGACGGGTTGGTAACGCGGTAGATAAAGCGCGGCGTCGGCGGTGTGCCGCGGTAGAAGTGGCTGTTAGCGTGGAAACGAATCTCCTGGCCCGGAATATATTTGTCATAGACGTAAGGACCGTTGCCCAGCGGTTTTCCATGCAGGCTGCGCAGATAGTCAAGCTGGCCGCGCTGGTAGCCTTTGCCATACCAGGCTTTGGAGAGCACCGGACCACCGATCCGCGAAAGGGTGGTGGCGCCGGGCTGCGTCGTAGTGACCTGCAGGGTCAGCGGGTCGATGACCTTCAGGCCGCTGACGCTGTCGGCTTTCCCGGCTTTATACTCGGCGCCGCCGGCAATATTGGCGAGGGTAATATCGGTATCGCCGTCATACTTCGGATCCAGCAGCACGGTGAGGGTAAAGGCGACATCTTCCGCGGTGAGCGGCGAGCCGTCGCTGAAGGTCAGATTCGGCCGCAGCTTGATGGTATAGACTTTGTTATCGGCGCTCACCTGCCAGCTTTCGGCCAGGCCAGGGACCAGGTTGCCGTGGCTGTCCCAGTCAATCAGGCGCGAAAAGATGACGTTGGTGACGTTTTCGTCCCAGCCGTTAACGAAGAAGTAGGGGTTAAAGATCCCCTGTGGCTCGGAAATCCCGGCGACGACGGTGTCTTTACGCAGTTTGGCGGCCGCCGGGATCTGGCTGGCATCGGTGGCCGGCGTGATGCCTTCCTGCAAAATTTCGTCCGCGCTGGTCACAGAAGAAAATGCCAGCGTGCCGCCGATTAACGCGATTGCAATAGCGTGCGAAAATCGCGTCTGTTTAGTTTTTAATCCGTGCAGTAATCTGGACAAAAGTGCTCCCTCATCAAATAATTGCGCTGAAATTTACAATTCATGACGAAAGATAAGAGGCGCACCACGGCCTGTCTAACAACGAAAAAATATGATTTATAGCGAATCAGCATTAGCAATAATCTGGCAATAAAATGCCAGATTTTGATTAAGACGGAGAATTTTCCACCGTCAGCTCGCTACCGAGAGTCAAACGATCCGCGACCCAGCCGTGCTGACCTAACGCGTTGTCATCCAGCGGCCGGGGCAGCCGGATGCGTAGCTGTCCGATGACCCGCCCCTGAATCTGCTCGCAGTTGCCGTACAGCAGGCGTGCGCCATCGCCGAGCAAAGCGGCGATGTGGTGTAAATCCGGCTCGCCGCCGCTGCTGCCGTCGAAGTGCAGGGTCACCAGCTGCGAGCCGGCCACCGACGACAGGTTTTCGCCGGGGCGATCGTGATGCAGCGTACTGGTCATGCTACGCGTCACCTCGTGCTGCGGGTTGCCAAACACCCGCCACACCTCGCCCTGTTCGATGATATGCCCGCGCTCCAGCACCGCCACCCGATCGCAGAGCGTGCGGATGACCTCCATTTCATGAGTAATGAGGATAATCGTCAGACCAAGGCGCTGGTTAATCTCTTTCAACAGCTTAAGCACAGAGAGGGTGTTTTCCGGATCCAGCGCCGAGGTTGCCTCGTCGCAAAGCAGAATTTCCGGCTGGGTTACCAGCGCGCGGGCGATCCCGGTACGCTGCTTTTGCCCGCCGGAGAGTTTTGCCGGCCAGCTATCGCGCAGGGCGCTGAGGCCGACCAGTTCCAGCATCTCATCGACCCGGCGCTGCCTTTCAGCCCGCGGGACGCCGGCCATCTTAAGCGGCAGTTCGACGTTTTGCGCCACCGTTTTGGTCGACATCAGGTTGAAGTGTTGAAAGATCATCGCCACCCGGCGGCGCAGGTCGCGCATCTGGCTGCGTGAATAGCGCAACGTCTGTTCGCCGTGAATGGTGATTTCGCCGCTGTCGGCGTTTTCCAGCCGATTAAACAGACGCAACAGCGTCGATTTCCCGGCGCCGCTGCGGCCGATAATGCCGAAAATCTCGCCCTGATAGAGCGTCAGGTTAATATTCTGCAGCGCCTGAACGCCGTTAGGGTAGGCTTTGCTTATTCCGCTTAACTGTATATGCGGTACGGCACGAGGATCGTGAGTCACGGTAGTTTGCTCCGTCAGCCTTGAAAAACCGGCAGCATCAGCGCTGCCGGATACGGTCCGGCGATCAGAAGCCCGGGACGATTTTGCCTTTGTAGCGGGTGAGGATAAAATTGCGCACCGCGTCGGAGTGCAGCGCTTTCGCCAGCTTCTGGATCCCCGGATCGTTGAGGTTATCGGGGCGGGCCACCAGATACTCGACGTACAGATCGCTGCCTTTTTCTACCAGCAGGGCTTTATCGGTATCGATCCCCGCTTCCAGCGCATAGTTGGCGAATATAAACGCCAGATCGACCTGATTCACCGCCCGCGCCAACATGGCGCCTTCCAGCTCGCGAATTTTAAAATGGTGCGGGTTGGTGACGATATCCCGGGTCGCCGACTGCGGATCCTTCGGGTTTTTCAGGGTCAGCAGGCCGGCATCGCTTAACATGACCAGCGCTCGCCCGGTGTTGACCGGGTCATTCGGCACCGCAATGGTGGCGCCATCCGGGAGCGCTTTGATGTCGTGATATTTGCTGGAGTAGGCGCCAAACGGTTCAATATGGACGCCTACCACCGGGACCAGATCGGTATGTCGCGTCTGGTTGTAGTTATCGAGGAACGGACGGTACTGATAGTAGTTGGCGTCGAGGTTTTTCTCCGCCAGCTGTTGGTTAGGCTGAATAAAGTCGTTAAAGACTTTGATTTTCAAATCTACGCCCTGTCTGGCCAGCTCCGGCTTGACGAACTCAAGGATTTCCGCGTGCGGTACCGGCGTGGCGCCGACGGTCAGCGTCTCGTTGGCGGCGACAGAGGCGGAGAAGAGGGCCAGCAGCCCGGCGGCGATAAGGGTCTTGTGCACTATTTTGTTCATGGTTTTTTCCTGGGAAAGTCGCGTGTCTTTGTTATTTACGGCTCATGTACCGCACAAGGCGGTCGCCGCTCATCTGTAAAACCTGCACCAGGGCAATCAGCAGCAGGACGGTGACCACCATCACGTCGGTCTGAAAGCGCTGGTAGCCAAAACGAATCGCCAGATCCCCGAGCCCGCCACCGCCGATAACCCCGGCCATAGAGGTGTAATCCACCAGCAAAATCGCGGTGACGGTGATGGCGGCAACCAGCCCGGCGCGGGATTCGGGCAACAGGGTGTGCCAGATCAGCTGTGCGGTATTGCCGCCCATTGACCAGCTGGCCTCCACCAGACCGTGATCCACCTCGCGCAGAGCGCTTTCCACCAGCCGGGCAAAGAAAGGCGCGCAGCCCGCCACCAGCGGCGGAATGGTGCCCTGTACGCCCAGGGAGGTGCCGGTAATTAAGGTGGTTACCGGGATCATGACGATCAGCAAAATAATGAACGGCAGCGAACGCAGGACGTTGACGCAAAACGACAGCAGGCGATACAGCCGCGGGGCGTGCAGCAGCTGCGGCTGGCCGGTGAGGTAGAGGACAATCCCTAACGGCAGACCGAGCAGTACGGTAAAGCCCAGCGACCAGCCCAGCATGATTAACGTGTCGATGCCCGCCTGGAGCACATCGCTCCAGTCGATATCGGCAAAAAACTCCAGCACGGGGGCCACCTTAGTTCCAGTCGTGACGCTGCGGGCGAATGCCGTTTAATACCCAGTTGCCGAGCAGCTGATATTTCCAGCGTACCGGGTCGTGCAGGGTGTGAACGCGCGCATTGCGCCAGTGGCGATCGAAGTTGTGACGGTTGCCGGTCGCCCGGGTACCGCTGAGTTCAAACAGGCGGCTGGCGGCGTCAAGGGCAACCTCGGTGGTGAACACTTTGGCGCGGGCAACGGCGATGGAAGCCTGCGCCACATGCTCCTCGCTGAGATCCTGTTTAAAGCGGTCGAGAACCTTGCCCGCCTGCTCCAGCAGCGCCTCAGCGGCGGCCAGTCGGCTGTCGATCTGCCCGATATGGTAGATGGTGAGCGGATCGTCGCTGGCCCGTTCGACGCCGGCATCAATCCACGGTCGGGCGAACTGGCGAACGAAGCTGACGGTGTCGTTGAGGGCTGCGCGGGCGATCCCGGCATCAATCGCGGCGGTGGTGAGCTGCGCGAAGGGGCCGGCGAGCGTCGGCGAGGCATAAGATTTCCACGTCGGGAAAAGATGCAACGGCGCGACCGCCAGATTCTCCGCCAGGACCGTGCCGCTGGCGGTATTTCGCTGCCCAAGGCAGTCCCAGTCATCGAGCACCGTCAAGCCAGCGCTGTCGCGCGGCACGAAGGCCAGCTGCGCGCGATCGTCGGCGTCCAGCGCCAGAATGCCTATCCAGTGGGCGTAGAGCGAGCCGGTGCAATAGCCCTTCCGTCCGTTGATGTACAGCGCTTCACCACGGGTCTCCAGGCGGGTGCGGATATCGAGCACCGTTTTGCCGCCGGTCTCGGAAAGCGCGTTGGCAAAACGATGCCCTTGTAATACCAGGCCAAAAAAGAAGGCCTGTTGCTCTGCGCTGCCCTGCAGGCGGATGTCCTCGAGCAGGCAGTAATGGTTTTGCGGAATTTGTCCGAGCGACGGATCGGCGGCGGAGATGATGGCAATCACTTGAGCCAGGGTGGCGGCGGAGACCTCGGCGCCGCCCCATTGGCGCGGCACCGTGATGCCCCACAGGCCGCTGTTGGAGAAGGTATCGACAATCTCTGGCGCTACCGTGCCGCTACGGTCGCGTTCTGCGGCTCCGGGCTGTAGCAGCAGGGCGACCTCGTGGGCAATGGCGATGGCTTCTTCATCGCTGCTGATGACATGGGCATCCGGCGAATGACGGGTATAGCTGACAGGTGATTGGCTTTCTGACATACGGTTTTCTCGTGGTTAACTAAATGGCTATATGCAAAAAATAGATAACTAAATAACCTATAATTCCAATGTGTTATATGTGAATAGCAAAGGCTGTGCCAGTTCGCGGAGAATTTTTAGATATTTAAAATCAATGAATTACGTTTTTATCTGCCGGGCAGGTTGCTGCAAATGCAGCACCGGTGATAGCAGGCTGCTGCATTTCCGACAGCCTGCGTCGGGGAAACTTGCTGAAACAAGCGTTATGTAGTCTGATATATATCGAAAATGATAATCAGAGGATCGGCAATGTATCTGTTTATGTTTTACGTCGGTGGCAATGCGGGTAAATCGAATATTGAAGTTCATGACATTCAGTTTGTGGTGGCGCGAACCCCGGAGGAGGCGTGGCCTGCGCTGCGCGAGGCCTGGTTTGGCGATGCGGATAAAATCCATATTGACGGCTATAGCAGGATCAACTGGGCCGATGGTTATGAGGTGACTCTGGCCAGAACGCCTGCTCACGGCGGGGTGAAGCTGTTCTTTGTTAACGCCGGCGGCTATCGCTCCGACACCCTGGCGGAACTGCATGAATTCGGTCTGTTTGCGGCGAGTGACGCGCAGGAGGCGAAGGAGAAAGCGCTGAAGACGCTGCTGCGCGGCGCCTGGCAGCAGCATAAGGACAATCTGCAGGCCGTCGATGACTGTCTGCTGCTGGACAAGGTGGGCGACTGGTATCTCCACCTGACGCCCAACGCTGCGGGCGAGGCGGCCAGGCCCGAGTGGCAAGGCTATCAACCGATTGGGATTTGAAGCCCTGCCAGCGCGGGGAGCATCCCCGCGCATTACCCGTCAGATTTTGGCCTGATTGACTCGCGCTGAGAGGGCCTGATGGCTCTCTTTGCGTTCGCTGTATCTCCCGGCGAGCAGCGCGGTATGGCCTTTCAGCAGCTGGGTTATCTTGAACAGCTCTTCGCTGACGTCGACGATTCTGTCGTACCACGGCGAGGGCTTCATGCGACCCTGTTCATCAAATTCCTGCCAGGCCTTGGGGACAGACGATTGATTCGGGATAGTAAACATCCGCATCCAGCGCCCGAGGATCCGCATCTGATTGACGGCGTTGAATGACTGGGAACCGCCGCACACCTGCATCACCGCCAGCGTTTTGCCCTGAGAAGGGCGGACAGCACCTTCGCTCAGGGGGATCCAGTCAATCTGGGCTTTCATCACCGCACTCATTGCGCCATGTCGCTCCGGTGAACTCCAGATCATCCCGTCGCACCAGCGCACCCGTTCACGCAGCTCAACCACTTTAGGGTGCGATTCCGGCGCATCATCGGGCAGCGGCAGCCCGGAAGGATTGAAGGTCTGGACGCTGGCGCCCATGGCCGTCAGCAGTCGTCCGGCCTCTTCCGCGGCGAAGCGGCTGAAAGAGCGCTCGCGTAGCGAGCCGTAGAGAATGAGGATTCGCGGTGGCGCCCGATCCGGGAGCTTGTTGGCAAGTTCAAAATCAAAAAATTCACCTTGCAGGGCAGGGAAATCAGCCATGGGGGAACACCTTTTTTTTGAGGGGGGTTATTTCAAAATAAACATATATGAATTAGCATATATGTAAATGACGCGCTAAGGAATCAAAAATGCCGCATCCGCTAGAGGTTTTTAAAATATTGTCTGACGCCACGCGCCTGACGATCGTGATGTTGCTCAGGGAGCAAGGTGAGCTGTGCGTCTGCGATATTTGCGCGGTGACAGCGGAATCTCAGCCCAAAATATCCCGTCACATGGCGATTCTACGCGAGGGCGGGCTGGTTCTTGACCGTCGGGAAGGGAAATGGGTGCACTACCGTTTGTCGCCGCATATGCCGGCCTGGGCGGCAGAGATCATCGACAGCGCATGGCGATGCCTGCGCGATGAGGTGCGTGCCCGGGTGGCTGACGCTTCGCCGTCTTCCTGCTGATGGCGGCTTAATATATCTGTTATTGCATATTTGATGGGGTGAGGAATGCTGCTCGCAGGGACCATTTTTTTCTTGACGCTGCTGCTGGTTATCTGGCAACCGAAGGGACTCAGTATCGGCTGGAGCGCGAGCCTCGGGGCGGCGCTGGCGCTGGCGTTCGGCGTTATTCATCTGAGCGATATTCCGGTGGTCTGGAATATTGTCTGGAACGCCACGGCAGCGTTTATTGCGGTGATCGTTATCAGTCTGCTGCTGGACGAGTCGGGCTTTTTCTCCTGGGCGGCACTGCACGTTGCCCGCTGGGGAAACGGGCGCGGGCGGCGACTGTTTAGCTGGATAATTCTGCTGGGCGCCGTGGTGGCCGCGCTGTTTGCTAACGATGGCGCAGCGCTGATTCTGACCCCCATTGTCATCGCGATGCTGTCGGCGCTGGGTTTCAGCCAGCGCGCGACGCTGGCCTTTGTGATGGCTGCCGGCTTTGTTGCCGACACCGCCAGCCTGCCGCTGGTGGTGTCGAATCTGGTCAATATTGTTTCTGCCGACTTTTTCCATCTTGGCTTCAGCGCCTATGCGGCGGTTATGGTGCCGGTCGATATCGCAGCGATCCTGGCGACCCTGGCGATGCTGCATCTGGTCTTTCGCCGAGATATTCCACCGGTCTACGATCTGGCCCTGTTGCCCGAACCGGCCAGCGCGATTAAAGATCGCCCGACGTTCCTGACCGGCTGGGTGGTGCTGGTGGCGCTGCTGGCCGGCTTTTTCATTCTGGAACCGCTGGGGATCCCGGTCAGCGCTATTGCCGCTAGCGGAGCGGCGGTGCTGCTGGCGGTGGCGAAAAAGGGGCGAGTCATTAATACGGGCAAGGTGCTGCGCGGGGCGCCGTGGCAAATTGTCGTCTTTTCGCTGGGGATGTATCTGGTTGTTTACGGTCTGCGCAATGCCGGGTTAACCGATGCGCTCTCCGCCGTGCTGAATGTGCTGGCGGATAACGGGCTGTGGGTGGCAACGCTCGGTACCGGAGTGCTGACGGCGGTGCTCTCGTCGCTCATGAATAATATGCCGACGGTGCTGGTCGGGGCGTTATCCATTGATGGCAGCACGGCAACGGGAGTGATTAAAGAGGCGATGATCTACGCCAACGTCATTGGCTGCGATCTGGGGCCAAAAATCACGCCAATCGGCAGCCTTGCGACGCTGCTCTGGCTGCATGTTCTGGCGCAAAAGAACAGAGCCATCTCCTGGGGCTACTATTTCCGTACCGGGATCATCATGACCCTACCGGTACTGCTGGTGACGCTGGCCGCACTTGCTTTGCGTCTCTCTTTTTCTCTGTCGTGAGAACCTGATATGAGCAACACCATCATTTATCACAACCCGGATTGCGGCACGTCGCGCAATACGCTGGCCATGATCCGCAACAGCGGTATGGAGCCGACGATTATCTACTATCTCGATACGCCGCCGTCGCGGGAAGAGTTAGTGGGTCTGATTGCGGCGATGGGGATAACGGTGCGCGCGCTGCTGCGCAAAAACGTCGAACCCTACGCTCAGCTGGGGCTTGATGATGAAACCCTTAGCGACGAACGACTGATCGAGAGTATGTTGCAGCACCCGATCCTGATTAACCGGCCCATTGTGGTCACCCCGTTAGGCACACGCCTTTGTCGTCCGTCGGAAGTGGTGCTGGAGATCCTGACCCAGGCGCAGGAACAGCCGTTTCGCAAGGAGGATGGGGAATGGGTCGCGGCGGCTTCAGACCAGCGGCTGCCATAAGGCATCCGGCTCGGTAAACCCGGCTTCAACCTGTGCGAAAAAGCGGCTGGCGTGCAGCCCATCCACAAAAGCATGGTTGAATTTACCCGCCACCGGAATGACGCCGTTTTTCAGTTTGCCCCAGGTGAGCGCGGGGACCGCCGCGCCCGTATAATACTCGGCCTGGGTGATGGCGCTAAAATGGAGCCACGGTAGACAGCTGGCGCAGAAAAAGTGCTCGCCCTCGACAATCAGCGGCGCCGGATCCGTGGTTTTTGCCGCCTCAATATTCGGCGTCGCCGCCCGGCTAAAGGCGGCGAAGTCGGTGGCATTGTCGCACCATACCTGACGAAACCCCTCCCGGGCGGTCATGACCGGCGTCATCACCGCAATATCATCATATTCAATAATATCGTCGCCTTGCATCCGCTGCTTGAGCTGAGGGACCGCGTTGGCTGCCCGCAGCAGCGCGTAGAGCGCCAGCTGGAAAAAGGAGACCTGGCGATCCTTCGCGCACTCATACAGGCGCTGCGCTTCTACCGGCACACAGAGGTTAAAGCTGGGGTTGGCAAAGGTGCGATAAAACTCGAAATGATCTCGACGATGCCAGCTCTCTTTATCGATGACATGGTAGGTAGACACGGTGCGTTCCTGCTCAGAATGGGTTGCAGAGCTGACTATGCAACGATTTCAATCAGATTGCCATCCGGTTTTTGATCACCGCTTCGTAATAGCCGTCGCCGGTCGTGCGCGGCGGGGAGACTAAAATCCCCTGGGCTTCCGCCCGCCTGGCCAGCGCATCGACCTGCTGCGCGCCGCCGACAGAGATAGCCAGATGAACCCAGCCGGTGTGGTTATTGTCCGCCGTGACCGCCTGTAGCCCCGGTTTGCTCATCAGTTCAATGGCAATATCTTCGCCGATTTTCACAAAATAAGACTCAAAGCCGGGGTTGGTCCGGCTGCAATATTTTTCGTTAATCTGGCCGTTGAAGAAACCGGTCCAGAAACGAGCCTGTTGTTCAAGCTGACGAGTCCAGAGAGCGACATGGGCAATTTTCATTTTTTACCTCTTTGCAGGGTAGGTTGACAGAACCGGGCGGATGCATGATCATGCTCTTTAGTGCTCGGTTAAGATAAATTCAGGAGTTAATGTGCTCGATTATGCAGCTTTCCCTCAGCAACGACAAGCGCTGATTTGTCAGATCCTCCAGGAAAACGGTCGGGTGGTCTGTAGCGAGCTGGCCAGCCGCTTAAACGTCTCTGAGCATACAATTCGCCGGGATCTGCATGAACTTAGCAAGGACGGGGTCTGTAAAAAGGTGTACGGCGGCGCGGTAATGAACCTGCCGGAAGCCGGGGATTACAGCGAGCGGAAAGACAAAAATGCAGCAATAAAAATCAGAATCGCGCAGAAATGCGCAAGACTGGTCAAGCCCGGCGGCTGCATTTTTATCGATACCGGTACCACCAATCTGGCGATGGCCGAGGCGCTGCCTGCCGAGCTGGCGTTAACGGTGGTGACCAATTCGCCGGAGATAGCCGCAGAGCTGCTCAAAAAGCCGTTGTATGACGTGGTGATGCTTGGCGGGCAGGTTCAGCGAGCCTCGGGCGGCTGCGTTGGCGCTTCGGCGGTGGCTCAGCTGCAGGGAGTGCTGTTTGATCAGGGGTTTATCGGCGGCTGCGCGATGGCGCCGGAATCCGGTCTGACCGGATTTGACTATGCCGATTGCGAATTTAAAAAAGCGGTGATTAAACAGTGCAGTGAAATTATCGTCGGGCTGACTTCGGATAAGATTCCGGCGGTGGCCCGTTTCGTCGTCGCGCACAGCAGCGACATCGATGTGCTGGTGGTGGAGGAGAACGTCAGTCGCGAGTATAGCGACACATTCCGCGAGCACGATATCCGTATTTATACCGTCTGACCCGCGCTAAACGCCGCCGCATCGGCGCCAGACCGGTCTGTTGAGCCGCGCCATCCTGGCGACGGCTGGCAATTATTAATTTGATAAAATACGTCTTCTCACTTTGATAAAATCAGCGGCGTTCGGGCGGTGACACCCTCGCCGAATCGCCCGTTGCGCTGATTTTTCCCCGTCGATGCCGCTTTTTGCGTTCCCAGTCACAAATAATAACCTGCACCACATCCCGGCCAACTTATGGCACAGATATTGGATTTGTTGTCCCGGACGGGCTTTTCCCGTGGGCGAACTGATACTGCATGCAATGGCTAAGTCTGGTTTGCCATCAACGGACAATAATAAGGGGAATGTTATGTGCGCTTTACGTTCAGCGTCGCCGGGACGAGTGGATGGCCTGGCGAAAGTCAAAGGAACGGCCATTTATGGTGATGATATCACCCTGCCAGGTATGCTATTTGGTGTCTGCCGCTATGCGGATATCCCGGCGGGCAAAATTGAACACCTTGATTTGAGCGATGCGCTGGCGGTCGACGGGGTGGTGAAAATTGCCACCTGGCAGGATATTCCTGGTACGCCTGTGGTGGGGGTTATCGTGCAAGATTACCTGCCGATCGTCAAAGATGAGGTGGTCTTTCACGGCGATGTGATTGCCGTGATCGCGGCGACCACTTATGAGGCCGCCTGCGAAGCCGCTGACAAAATACACGTCCGCTATACGCCCTATGTGCCGCTCACCGATGTTGAGCAGGCGCTGGCACCCGATGCCCGGTTGATCCATCCGCAACGCAGCGACAATATTGCCGCGCATCATCATACGATTAAAGGCGATATCAGTAAGGGGTTCGCCGAGGCTCGCTATGTGCTGGAGCGCGAGTATGAAGTTGGCTTTCAGGAGCATGCGTATATCGAACCAGAAGTGGTGCTCAGCTGGCTGGATCCCACCGACGGCAGCCTGATTATTTCCGGTTCGATTCAGAATCCGCATCGTGTTCGCGGATTCGTGGCCAAATTTATGGGCTGGCCGCAGAGCTTAATTAATATTAAGCGGGCGGTGATGGGGGGATCGTTTGGCGGTAAAGACGATGTGATCGATCATCTGGCCTGCCGCTCGGCCTTACTTACCCACTTAACCGGACGCCCGGTGAAATTCGCCTATACCCGCGAACAGTCGATTATCGAGAGCTGCAAACGTCACCCCTATAAAATGAAGTATAAAGTGGGGCTGGATGAGGTCGGGCATATTGTCGCGATGAAGATCGATATTCTGGCGGACAGCGGCGGCTATGCTGCTTCTTCGCCCTTCGTGACCTGGCGATCTTCGGTGCAGGCCGCGGGTCCTTATCGCATTCCTAATGTCCATATTGATGTCAAAGCGGTCTATACCAACAACAGCTATACCTCGGCGATGCGTGGTTTTGGCTCGCCGCAGGTCGTCTACGCGCATGAATCATTGATGGATGAGATTGCGGAATATCTGGATATTCCCCCGCTGAAGCTGCGCGAAAAAAACGCGCTACGACAGGGCGATACTTCGATTACCGGCCAGCTGTTCGACAACCACACCGTTTCGGCAATTGAAGTGTTGAATAAGGCCAGCGAGTCGGCAGAATTTATGGCGAAGCGCCAGCATTATCATGTGTTGAATCAGCAGGGAGGCGTGTGGCGCTACGGTATTGGCCTGGCGCTGAGCTATCGCGGCTGTTCTATCGGTGCGGAAGGGGTGGATACCTCAACGGCGCTGATTCAGGTCAACGAAGACGGCAGCGTTAACCTGTCGACATCAGTATCAGAAAATGGTCAGGGGTTACAGACCACCATGTCGCTCATTGCCGCCGAAGCGTTTGGTATTGGGCTTGAAGAGATTCATTTTAGCGAGCCGCCAACGTCGGTCATTGGTGATGGCGGATCCACGGCGGCCACGCGCGGAACGATGGTGGGCGGCGGGGCGATTCTTGATGCGGCAGAGAAGATCAAACGACGCATTCTCAGCGTCGTCGGCGACACTATTGGCGCATGCGAGCTTGCCGATACCCTCTGGTCAGGCGGGTTGATAATCAACCGCCATGACCCCAGCCGGCGTATTGAGTTTAAACGCGCCGTCAATAAAACCAAATGGGCCAGCGTTAGTCTCACCGAGTATGGCTGGTTCGTCCCTCCGCCGATTCACTGGGATGAAGAAAAAGGCTGCGGCAGTCCGTACTTTACCTGGGTGTACGGCTGTCAGGTGGCTGAAGTTCGGGTGAACACCAGTACAGGGAAAACTGAACTCCTGCATGTGACCGCCGCGCACGATGTTGGGCGGATACTCAATCCGGTGGGGTTTGAAGGCCAGGTTTGCGGCGGCGTAGCCCAGGGATTTGGCTATGCGCTGCTGGAAGATTTCAATATTGAGCACGGCCAGGTGAAGTCAGAAAACTTTGACAGCTACCTTCTGCCGACCATTAAAGATATCCCACGAATCACGGTTATCGGCGTAGAAAACCCCGATCTTGCCGGGCCGTATGGGGCGAAAGGCATCGGCGAGCCGGCCACTGAACTGGCCGCGGCAGCTATCAATAATGCGGTCAGCTTCGCGCTCGGGAGGCGCTTTAATAAGTTGCCGCTGACCCTTGAGCAGGTGATCCTCGGCTTCAATCTGAAAAAGCCAGCCCGGCAGAGCGAGCTGATGATCGAGGCGGAAAATAAAAAGCAGGTGCTGCGGCTGACCGACGTGACGGTAACCCGTCCGCAGAATCTGGAACAGGCGCTCACGTTGCTGGCTCAGGAAGGCGTGAGCGCAATAGCGGGAGGGACGGACGTCATTGTGCAAGGGCGCATGCAAACCCGGGCAATGAAGCTGGTGGATATTTCCCGTCTTCAGGAGCTGACCGGGATAACAGAAGATCCCCATAGTCATGAGATAGTCCTTGGCGCGGCGCTGACCTTTAACCGCATCACCGAGCATCCGCTACTGCGTGAGCGTTATCCGCTACTGGTTCAGGCCTGTCACACCGTAGGCTCACATCAGATTCGTAACCGCGCCACCATTGGCGGCAATATCGTTAACGCCGCGCCCTGTGGCGACTCTATTCCACCGGCGATCCTCTACGATGCCAGTATTGTGCTGCATTCCCTGCGCGGCACGCGGCGGATGTCGTTGGGTGAGTTTCTGCTTTCTGGCTATAAAACCCAGCGCCAGCCGGACGAGCTGCTGACTCAGGTGATCCTGCCGCCGCCGGCCAGACCGCAGGCCAGAGGTTTCTATCATCAGCTGGGGCGACGTAATGCGCTGAATATTACCCGGCAAAGCCTGAGTGCGCTGCTGTCTCTGGATGCCAACGGGTGCGTCGACTACTGCCGGCTGGTGGATGGCGCTCTGTTTAGCAAACCGCAGCGCCTGCCTGATGTCGAGCGTTGCCTGATTGGCCAGCGGTTGGAGCATGAATCGATCGACCGCGCTTGTGCGGTTCTGGAAAAGCTGATCGATGCCGCCATCGGCAAACGCTGGTCCGCGGCCTATAAGCAGCCTGTCTTTATCAGTATGTTCCGCGACATGATGGCACAGGCGAAGCACGAATTTGATCAATAATCATAAATTAACGGGGCGTGATAGCGCCCCGCACAGGATAGCGCAATGAGCACAATCAAAGTGAAGGTCAATGGCAAGCTGGTGGAAGCGAAAGTGGAAGGGCACATGCGGTTGTTGGATCTGGTGCGGGACACTTTGCACTTGAGTGCCACGAAAGAGGGCTGTTCCATCGGGGAGTGCGGCGCCTGTACGGTATTGATGGATGGCAATGCCGTCTGTTCATGTCTGGTTCTGGCCGAACAGTGCGATGAGGCGGAAATCACCACCCTTGAAGGGTTGAACGATAACCCGCTGACGCAAAAACTGCAGCGGGCATTTGTCGAGCATGGCGGTGTGCAGTGCGGTTTTTGTACTCCTGGCGTACTGGTGAGTACCACGGCGCTGCTGACTAAAGCGCCGCAGCCGACGGATGAACAGTTGAAAGATGTGCTGGAGGGGAATATCTGTCGCTGTACCGGCTATCAACCGATTCTTGATTCTATTCACCATGCTTTAAAGTCATAGACCTTACAACCCGGGCTAAGGTGTAAACACCTGGCCCGGGTTTCTGTCTTTTCCGTCTGATAACCGGACTCTCTGATTTAACCGTTCCTGACGACTCTGGCGATCGGCCGGATCTTTCCGCGATAAACGTCGCGCAACCGGGGAGCAGGGTTAACCCATTGCGCTTTCGCGCAGACGGGCTTTCAGCCTGGTGTACTCATCAATCACATACTGCTCGGCGGCGCGCTGGTCGGCGATGCGCTCAACGTTCACGGCACAGTACTTGTACTCCGGCGTTTTGGTTATCGGGCTTAAGTTCTCCGCGACCAGCTCGTTACAGGCGCCAATCCACCACTGATAGGTCATATAGACCGCCCCTTTATTCGGACGATCGCTGACCTGCGCGCGGGTGATAATGCGGCCTTTCCGCGACTTCACCCACACCAGCGCCTCATCCTCAATGCCCAGTCGCGCGGCATCGGCGGTATTGATTTGCGCATACCCCGGTTCATCCGCCAGCGCGGCCAGCGCCGCGCAGTTGCCGGTCATCGAGCGGCACGAATAGTGGCCTACTTCCCGCACGGTGGAGAGCACCATCGGATACTCGTCGGTGAGTTTATCGATCGGCGCAACCCAGTCGCAGGTGAAGAACTGCGCCAGGCCGTTCGGGGTGTCGAACTGCTCTTTAAACAGATAAGAGGTCCCCTGGTCAGCGTCGGACTCATCGCGGCACGGCCACATGACGTAGCCCAGCTCGCCCATTTTCTCGTAGGTGGCGCCGTAAAAATTCGGGCACAGATGCCGCAACTCGTCCCAGATCTCCTGGGTGTTGTTGTAGTGCATCGGATAGCCCATCCGGGTGGCGATTTCGCTGATGATCTGCCAGTCGGTTTTCA
>NZ_MTEG01000113.1:0-589 GCF_002108615.1 Klebsiella sp. YJ | reverse complement strand
CGATAATCACCTGCCCGATGGCGTTGAGCAGCGCGATGTTCGAGCCGTTCTTCAGCGCAATGTGCATATCGGCGATACGCGCGGTTTCGATTTTACGCGGATCGCAGACGATAATTTTCGCCCCATTGCGTTTGGCGTTGATCACGTGATTCGCCACAATAGGGTGTGAATCTGCCGGGTTGTACCCGAAGATAAACACGAGATCGGTGTTATCAATCTCTGTGATGGCATTACTCATGGCGCCATTACCGACCGACTGGTGCAGACCTGCAACCGAAGGGCCGTGTCAGACGCGAGCGCAGCAGTCGACGTTATTGGTACCAATAACGGCGCGCGCGAACTTTTGCATCACATAGTTGGTTTCGTTCCCCGTCCCGCGGGAGGAGCCGGTGGTCTGAATGGCGTCCGGACCGTACTTCGCCTTAATGGCGCTGAGACGGGTCGCGACGTAGTCGAGCGCTTCCTGCCAGGAGACGGATTCCAGTTTGCCGCCACGCTGACGGCGGATCATAGGGGTTTTCAGGCGCGGGGTGAGGATCTGGGTATCGTTAATGAAATCCCAGCCATAATAGCCTTTCAGGCACAGGGT
>NZ_MTEG01000112.1:0-631 GCF_002108615.1 Klebsiella sp. YJ | reverse complement strand
GGAAGGTGCGAACAAGTTCCTGATATGAGATCATCATATTCATCCGGAGCGCATCCCAGAGGGACATCATGAGCCATCAACTCACCTTCGCCGATAGTGAATTCAGCACTAAGCGCCGTCAGACCCGAAAAGAGATTTTCCTCTCCCGCATGGAGCAGATTCTGCCATGGCAGAATATGACCGCTGTCATCGAGCCGTTTTATCCCAAGGCGGGCAATGGCCGACGGCCCTATCCGCTGGAGACCATGCTGCGTATTCACTGCATGCAGCATTGGTACAACCTGAGCGACGGTGCCATGGAAGATGCCCTGTACGAAATCGCCTCCATGCGCCTGTTTGCCCGATTATCCCTGGATAGCGCCCTGCCGGATCGCACCACCATCATGAATTTCCGCCACCTGCTCGAGCAGCATCAACTGGCCCGTCAATTGTTCAAGACCATCAATCGCTGGCTGGCCGAAGCAGGCGTCATGATGACCCAAGGCACTTTGGTGGATGCCACCATCATTGAGGCACCCAGCTCTACCAAGAACAAAGAGCAGCAACGCGATCCGGAGATGCATCAGACCAAGAAAGGCAATCAGTGGCACTTTGGCATGAAGGCCCACATTGGTGTCGATGCCAAGAGTGG
>NZ_MTEG01000111.1:0-637 GCF_002108615.1 Klebsiella sp. YJ | reverse complement strand
GGAGCGGTTCACCGCCAGACACCCGAGGCAGGAGCCCGGTGCGTAAATCGCGCACGCCGGGATCTGTGCGGGGGGTATCCGGTAACGGGTATCCCTACCGCGACATCATTGAGAGATTAAGATCATGCCACGCCTTTACGAAATTGAAACAGCCTGCCGGGCGGCGATAGTCATCGAGCCCAACGGCAGGCGCACAATCACCACCAGGCGATTCCTGCAGGAGCTGGAGCGATATAACTGGCACTGGTCGCCACGGCAGGCCAATCAGTGGATAGAAGGTTACGTGACGACATTCCGGGATGTTTCCACGCAAGAGGGAGACGATCGGACGTTCCAGCTCTACAACCCGAACAGAGGGCTGTGATATGGGATTTCCGTCCCCCGCGACTGACTACATCGAGCGCAGGATCAGCATTACCAGTCTGTGCAGCCTTGGCGCCAATACGCGTGTAGTTGAAACCAGCGACGGCTACGCATTCGTCGACGTGTCCCGGCGGCCGCAGCAGGGAGATACGGTACTGGTTCGATATGACGGGCGTGCTGAGTTTGCAAAGCTCATGGGAAGGGCGCTTATAACGGCTGACGGTGAGGCGATCGAGGGAGAGGCTCTCGACGACGTTGAGGTTGGAGGAGTGGT
>NZ_MTEG01000110.1:0-648 GCF_002108615.1 Klebsiella sp. YJ | reverse complement strand
GGCAGTGAATTCAGCAGATTTTAGCGAGCACAGCCGCGCACGGGATGTCTTTCTCTGGACGGTGGAGGATCCTGCGGGACCGATGGATACCGGGTCCGAAATGAAGATGGAAACATACAGGATTATCGCCTCCTCTGGTCAGGCGATATTTCAGGGCAAACAGCAGAACTATGTCATGCTGACTGGCCTATCCATTAATTTCCATCTCCATTACCTCGATGCGCTGAAAAAGAACCTGATTGCGATTGCCGTCGTGATAAGCCTGTTGATTGTTCTGATCATTCGAATCGCTGTCCGTCAGGGGCACCTGCCCCTTCGTAATGTCAGCAATGCCATTAAAAACATCACCTCCGAGAATCTTGATGCGCGACTGGAACCGACACGCGTTCCCATTGAGCTGGAGCAACTGGTTATCTCGTTCAATCATATGATTGGAAAGATTGAGGATGTCTTTACCCGCCAGGCCAATTTCTCTGCCGATATCGCGCATGAGATCAGAACGCCCATCACCAATCTGGTGACGCAGACTGAAATCGCACTGAGTCAGGATCGAACACAGAGGGAACTTGAGGATGTCCTCTATTCCAGTCTTGAAGAGTATAACCGGATGACCAAAATGGTCAGCGATATGCTGTTCCTGGCACAGGC
>NZ_MTEG01000108.1:0-665 GCF_002108615.1 Klebsiella sp. YJ | reverse complement strand
TGGAGCCAACCTTGAAATACCACCCTTTAATGTTTGATGTTCTAACGTAGACCCGTGATCCGGGTTGCGGACAGTGTCTGGTGGGTAGTTTGACTGGGGCGGTCTCCTCCCAAAGAGTAACGGAGGAGCACGAAGGTTAGCTAATCCTGGTCGGACATCAGGAGGTTAGTGCAATGGCATAAGCTAGCTTGACTGCGAGCGTGACGGCGCGAGCAGGTGCGAAAGCAGGTCATAGTGATCCGGTGGTTCTGAATGGAAGGGCCATCGCTCAACGGATAAAAGGTACTCCGGGGATAACAGGCTGATACCGCCCAAGAGTTCATATCGACGGCGGTGTTTGGCACCTCGATGTCGGCTCATCACATCCTGGGGCTGAAGTAGGTCCCAAGGGTATGGCTGTTCGCCATTTAAAGTGGTACGCGAGCTGGGTTTAGAACGTCGTGAGACAGTTCGGTCCCTATCTGCCGTGGGCGCTGGAGAATTGAGGGGGGCTGCTCCTAGTACGAGAGGACCGGAGTGGACGCATCACTGGTGTTCGGGTTGTCATGCCAATGGCATTGCCCGGTAGCTAAATGCGGAAAAGATAAGTGCTGAAAGCATCTAAGCACGAAACTTGCCCCGAGATGAGTTCTCCCTGACTCCTTGAGAGTCCTGAAGGAACGTTG
>NZ_MTEG01000107.1:0-693 GCF_002108615.1 Klebsiella sp. YJ | reverse complement strand
TGGACGCCCTTCTAAGAGTCAAGCTGTTATCGGGATACTGTTGATCCGCCTGTTTTGATTGCGCAGTAACGTGTAAACTTCGCGGGAGATATATCGCTTTAGACAGCGTATCGCTTCCATTTTTGTATGTCCTTCGGCTACACGCCTGGCGACATATTCCTTTGTTTTTGCGTCAGTTCGTAAGCGTCCGATGGCGATGATGTGAAGTGCACTATTTGCAGCACGATCTCCACCACGATTAAGTCGGTAACGGTTCGTTTTTCCAGAAGAAACGGGGACCGGGCTGACACCACACAGTGCCGCAAATCCTGATTCTGATCTTAACCGTTGAGGATTGTCTCCGGCAGTGATCAGCAACTGTGAAGCGCTTTCGTATCCGATAGCATTACGTTTAATCAGCTCAGGTGCCAACTCGTCGACAATTGCCGCAATCATGACATCCAGATCAGCGATTTCGTCATGTAACTCGAGATAGCGTCGGGCAAGGGACTTTAATGAAATGCGATAAACGTTGGTTACATTGCGGTATTCACTGGCATCAGGTCTCCAGGAACCCAGGGTCCTGATGAGCTGCATGCGCGTCATATTTCTGAGCTGTTCACGTAATTCATCCGGGGCAGAGATAATATTTGAATGGATAATCTGGAGAGCGACTCTGCGGGCTGATATTGCTGTTTTTCGGCAAGTTTTTAA
>NZ_MTEG01000106.1:0-711 GCF_002108615.1 Klebsiella sp. YJ | reverse complement strand
GAAAATGCCCGGCCAGCCAGCTGGATTTATGTTGATGCCCGCGGCAGGGACATGGTGTCGGTGGTTAACGACATTAAGACGGCCATCAGCGAGAAAGTGAAACTGAGACCGGGAACCAGTGTGGCATTCTCCGGACAGTTTGAACTGCTTGAGCATGCCAACAAGAAACTGAAGCTGATGGTGCCGATGACGGTGATGATCATTTTCATCCTGTTGTATCTGGCATTCCGCCGGGTTGACGAAGCCCTGCTGATCCTGATGAGCCTGCCGTTCGCCCTGGTTGGCGGAATATGGTTCCTGTACTGGCAGGGCTTCCATATGTCAGTGGCGACCGGAACCGGGTTTATCGCCCTGGCCGGGGTGGCAGCAGAGTTTGGCGTGGTCATGCTGATGTATCTGCGTCATGCCATTGAAGCGCACCCGGAATTGTCCCGTAAAGAGACGTTCACACCGGAAGGTCTTGATGAAGCCCTCTATCATGGTGCCGTACTGCGTGTCCGGCCGAAAGCCATGACCGTGGCGGTGATCATTGCGGGTCTGCTGCCAATACTCTGGGGAACCGGCGCAGGTTCAGAAGTCATGAGCCGTATTGCTGCGCCAATGATTGGTGGGATGATCACGGCTCCGCTGCTGTCCCTGTTCATTATTCCTGCCGCCTACAAATTAATCTGGCTGCGCAGACATAAAAAAAGCGTGTCATAACCCTGAAAG
>NZ_MTEG01000105.1:0-718 GCF_002108615.1 Klebsiella sp. YJ | reverse complement strand
GTTGGTGATTCTGAACTTTTGCTTTGCCACGGAATGGTCTGTGTTGTCGGGAGGATGCGTGATCTGATCCTTCAACTCAGCAAAAGTTCGATTTATTCAACAAAGCCCCTTAACGACTCTAAAAATACTTTAGCTGGGTATCATTGGATGTCAATGTGGCACGAACGATATTTATGTGATTGTTTGCATGTTTTCCAGAAGATTTAGTTGATTTTGTGGGTGATGCTGCCAACTTACTGATTTAGTGTATGATGGTGTTTTTGAGGTGCTCCAGTGGCTTCTGTTTCTATCAGCTGTCCCTCCTGTTCAGCTACTGAAGGCGTGGTGCGTAACGGTAAAAGTACTGCCGGACATCAGCGCTATCTCTGCTCTCACTGCCGTAAAACATGGCAGCTACAGTTCACTTACACCGCCTCTCAGCCCGGTACGCACCAGAAAATCATTGATATGGCCATGAATGGCGTTGGATGCCGGGCAACCGCCCGCATTATGGGCGTTGGCCTCAACACGATTTTACGACACTTAAAAAACTCAGGCCGCAGTCGGTAACCTCGCGCATACAGCCGGGCAGTGACGTCATCGTCTGCGCGGAAATGGACGAACAGTGGGGCTACGTCGGGGCTAAATCGCGCCAGCGCTGGCTGTTTTACGCGTATGACAGGCTCCGGAAGATGGTTGTTGCGCACGTATTCGGTGAACGCACTATGGCGACGCTGGG
>NZ_MTEG01000104.1:0-845 GCF_002108615.1 Klebsiella sp. YJ | reverse complement strand
GGCCAGAACCTGTTATGACGAAGCGAAATATTTGCTGGCTCTCGAAGCGAGACACTCGCCCTTACTGAAGCCATAAAAAGCTTGTCGAATGTCTCAGGGCGTGAAGCAGACATATTCACTGAAATTTTTAGGAAGCATTTTCTTGCCCATACGTGGCTTTATCTGCCGATTTTCAGAAAACGCATTCACCGTTATCGACGCGCTTTTCTGTCGTCAGCGGGATCGTCCCGCCTGAACCATCAGACACACCAAGTACCAGCACCTCTGACTTTTCAGGTCCCATCTTCATGGTACCCAGATTGACGATGCAGATTACCTGCGTTTCCTGCAGGTCTTCTGCTGCATAGTTAGTATACGCACCGCATGACACCCTTGTTCCCAGTTCTGGTCCTAGGTCAATAGTCATGCGCCAGGTGGGCTTTGATGTTTTACTCTCCTCAACCCTGATGATGGTACCGGCACGCATATCGAGAGCCGAAAATGAGTCAAATGACGCTTTATCTTTCATAATTCTTTCCTTTTTGCGATTTCAAAGTTTTCTTTCCGTTGCCGGAACAGACTGAAACGTAACTTTCCAGCCGGAACGGTGATGAGCCCCAGACACGTAACTATCAGTCCGACGCCTGCCCATCCGGAAGGCGGCAGCCTTTCACCGACGAGCACAACGGCCAGCAGTGCGGCTATAACCGGCTCCAGCAGACTGATCGTGGTTGCCATACTGGGGACGTCTCAGAAAACGAATCTATGGTCACTCCCGTTTTTGCAACACCGATTTTGACGACAAGTTGGCTTGCTTGAATCTATCCGGCGTCTGAATGGGATTTTATTCCCGCGCCTCGATGAGT